>CAZFWS010000043.1:0-6392 GCA_964522625.1 uncultured Candidatus Peribacteria bacterium
CTTTTATTTTCTTACACGGATTTCCAACAGCCACACAATTATCAGGAATATCTTTTGTAACAACACTCCCCGCTCAGATCACCACATTATCTCAGATAGTTACTCATTTAAGAATCGTTACTCTAGCTCATATCCAAACATTATTTCATATGATAATATGTTGCTTTTTTCACTGATTGGAAGTATTAAAAGTATCTCATGATACAAATCAGTGGTCCTGAGAAATCATATAAAAAAGTGGTCATATCATGACATCATCTCAAATAGTAATCATAGAATTTTCTTGATTTCAAGCTGATATAGTCCCAAATTCATTCATGAAAAAATTCTTTCCTATGTGTATTTTTCCATTCATACGACAGAGTCGACCTATCTGAAAACCCTTTGCTAATTTGATCAGTTTACCATTTCTAATTTTTGGAGTTCCATAAATAATAGATCCCATTGGAAACTTGATACTATAAAATATTCTATAAAATAATATTTTTGGTAGCACGACCATACGCATAACATGTCATATAATGATATCTATTTTCATGTTTATATTATTTTAAAAATTCAATACTGCTTTTTCATTCATTAAATAACAGGTCAACCATACTCATATATGGGATAAAATCTCACCATAATTGAGCATAGGGTGTGTTATCAAATTGTTGAAATTCTAAACCTATATCCGCATCTCTAAATTTTGATACTTCTATATAGTCTCTTCATCCAGCTCATGAAATATATTTTTTTACTCACAAAAATTTACAAATATCTACCAATGCTTGAGTACTGACTGTTTGTAAATTGACATCAAGTTCTGAGAGAGTATAAAACTGAGTATTAAAACCTAAATATTCTGATATTTTTTCAATAGTGTAGATATTAAAATCTGATAATTTATCGGTATCATATGAATATATATCTGACAATAATGAAAAAATCTCTTCAAAGTACGGTGATTTTTTATAACTTTGTTCTATCGTTTTTAGGTGTTTTTGGAGTATTTTCTTATTAAAATGTACTTCGTTAATTTTACTTCCAAGAGATACATGTACTGGTATGGTGAGGAGTATTTCTCCATTCGGTCATTTTATTTTATTTCTATTATGAAAATCTCATTTTGTATATTGAACAGTATCATAAAAAACAAAAATATCACTTTGGTATATTTTTTGAAACAATCCTGTATAAGGAATATAGTTTGGTTGATGTATAGAACAAATCATAGTACTATTTTATAATTCTAAACACTTCGAATGCTTCAAAAAAATGATCATTTTTTAATACATCAAAAGCCCTGTATTCTGCTAATCACTTCACAGCTCTATCTGCCATATATATTTTTTGTGATTGTGAAGTATGGATTCGTACTGCCTCCATTTTTTTATCCATAAAATCAGTAATATCAAAATACACGGTAGGTTTAAAATCCGTTGTAGTACTTGGTGATTGATATACATATACTTCATGTATATTTCTGGTAGCTACTAAAGAAGCTAAATATACCGATCGATGATCTTGATGTGTATCATTACCCGATGGAATAAATACAACATCAGGTTGTATAGTTTGAATATGTTCTTCGATAGTAGATATTGTTTCATGACCACTCGTCATATACCTGTCTGGTAAGTCTTCGATATGCAAATGAGACTTTAACAGCCCTGCAGATTGTTTTGCTTCCTCTACTCTACTTCATTCTTCTGCTCATCATTCTCATTGAGATAATACTAAAAAATGTACGTCATGTCATTTATCAGCATATCGACACATAGTACCAAAACACCCCAATTCAATATCATCTGGATGTGGTCAAATGGCTAAAATTTTTTTCATTATTATAAATGTTTATAAAATATTTTCATATATTTTTTCTCTCACACATAATCCTCATAAGTAGATTCTTTTCATTTTCTTTTGAGAAACTCTGTAATTTTTTCACTCTTTTCATATAGTTCGAATCCTTCTTTCAGATAAAAAGAATCCACTTTCAAGCTATCATGAGTTACAAGTTCTACTATATCAATAGATAGATTATATTTTAAGTTATCATTAAAACAAGTGATTAAATAATTTCAGAGTCACTGTCATGATTCTTTTTGAGAAATAGCAATTCTGTTGATATAACCATAGTTATTATTTGTATGACCAATCACATAACCTATCACTGTTGATCACTTAAATAATAAGTAACTACAATCAAATTTATTATAATACTCACTAGTAAAATTCTCCCTCTCCCAAACACCTACATCACTCAAGAATTCCACTTCAATTTTTTCTATATCATCCATATGTTGCTCTATCAACTCTCTAGAGGCTGGTTGAATAAATATATTATTCTCTACTCTAGAAATATCTGCTTGAAGAGTTTTTGCAATATTTTCTGGTGCATGATTCTGCAATACTATTTTTCTATTTTTTTCTACAAATTTTTTATAGGCTCATGGATTTCAAAGAATATCAAAAGTTATTTTTTCAAGATCATCTAAGTGAGTTTTGATCTCATACTTATCATATGATATAACAGCAGTACCACATGCTGCTGCCTGAAGTTCAACGAGACTCATCATTCATAAATCGGGATGAAAGTGTCAGAGTACAATATCTGATGACCTATACATATCTGCAATCTCCTGTTTTGTTTTAAACTCATGCCAAACATAGTCATTCGGATCTATGAGTTCATTGCGATAGTGAGTATACAGAGCATCTCAGCCATTTGGATAATTAATACAGTGTAGTACCGCTCATGGATATTTTTTCTTAATTTTAAAAAATAGGTCAATACCAAATTTTGGGTTTTTAAAGCTATGAATACGGGTAGGATAAAATATAACAGGATCTCATTTCATCTCTACTGTATTTCAATCAGGATGAAAGACATCAAAATCAATAGAGTTTGGGAGCCATTTAGCATCCGGTCGTATTTTTTTTGCATGCTCTATCATATTGGGTGTCGCAACATAATACAGATCAAATTTACACATCCTATATTCAATAAGTGGCTGAACCATAATATTTACTATATATGCAAGCATTTTTTTAAACCCATGAAAGTGCTTCAATGTATCTCAAAAATTGAGTCAAAAATGAAACCCATGACTTTCTCATATAATGATTTTTCACTTTCTATTCCAAAAATTAAGAAAATTTTCCCACGTGTTTATATGAATAATTTGATATGTTTTAAATTTTCACGTAATGTTATGTGATAAAAATTTATAAAAATTTGTTATAATATCAAAACGTCTTGATACCGGGAAAAAATCATCCATTTGATATGGAAGATATTTTTCTAAGTTTTTAAAATGTATACCAAAACCATTCACTAGATATTTTCTTTCTTTCACTTTATATTCAATTAATCAGTAAAATGTTTTAAATAAATTTTTTCCTCATTTTTTAATATATCATATACTTTACTGTCTCTCTGCTTAATAACCTTTCCAGGATTTCATACAATAACTGAATATGGAGGATATTTTCATGATACAACAGCTCCAAAACCTACAATAGATCATTCTCATATTTGAGTTCACGGTGCTACTAATACATTTGCTCATACCCAACAATTTTCTCATATAATGACTGGTCTTTTCTCTTGTTTTGGTCCATATGGTATATAATCACCAGTTTTATAGTCATGATTTGAAGAGCGTATGATAACATTTGCTGCTATAATTGATCCATCTCAAATATGAATTCAACCAAGGCCCCAAAAATGACAATTTTCTCATATATATACATATTTTCAAATATTGATATTTCATGCATCTCCATAAAATCAATATTTTATAATAGATTTTTCTCAAATATTTCCAAATTTTTTGAGTCATATTTTTCTCAGTATCCAAAATTCTAATTTACAATAGAGGTCAAACAAATACATTTTTTCTAACTTAATAATAAATGATATAGCTGTTTTTTTATAACTTCATAGCTATATGTTTCTAAAATCATTTTCTGATTTTTTTCTATGCTCTCATTATATGAAGTTTTATTTTTTAGTATAGTAATAATATTATTTGCCAATTCTTCAGGAGTATTATGATAGAGTGCATGCTCTCAAAATACTCCTGGAAAGCTGATAATATTTGGAAGACATAATATATTTCCAGATAATGCTCATTCATACACAGCTAAACACTGTCACTCTGAACGAGAAGTATTTATATATATAAGAGATGTTTCTAATTTTTCTTTTATTTGTTCCGGTTTTAAAAAACCATGTAGAATAATATATTTTTCTAATTTATTATGAATAATAATATCTGAAAAATTATTTCCATCTTTTTGGTATCTATCCTCTCAAATAACATCTATTCGAAAATCTATATTCTCCTGCTGTAATATACCACATGTTTCAATCAGAAATTCTGGATTTTTTATATCTGTAAGATTTCAAATAAATACAGCATTATTTCTATCTTGTTGTATATTATAAAGGTAATGATCTGATATTACCAATGGGCATATATATCATAGGTCCGATCGCACTTGATTTATTTCTCTGAGTTCATCCGTGTTATTTACCCTGATTTTTGTATAAAATTTATAGAAGAATTGTATGATATATCTTTTCAACACATTATTTCAAAAATTATAGCTATGAGCATAAAAAAAAGTATTTTTTCCAATCATCCCAACAAGCAATGTTTTTATCGTGAGGCTATTACTATAGATAATAGCTGATTTATTTTGAAGTAAATACCATATATAAGAAAAAATATTCTTATAATATATTACTTTTATTCCTGGGATAAAATTTGGATCATCTTCTATTCTCACCTGGCTTGCAATAGCAAATAATTCACATTCATATCATTGTTCTACCATAATCTCAAATGGCATCATATGATAATTTTGCTCTTTTTTAAAACTAAAAATCTGCTGATGATATCACCAAATAATGGATATAAATTTTTTATTTTTCTTCATGAGGGTAGATAGTATCTATTATATCTTTCCAGGAAAGGTGGTCATCACAAAACGTTTTTCCTGCTATTCACATCTGTCTTACTGTATCCTTTTTTGTGAGCAATTCAACTATTTTTTCCCCGAGTATATCGGGATTACTTGGTTCAACAAGAATTCCTGTTTCTCCATCAGAAACAACAGATGATAATGCTCATACATCTGTTACTATCACTGCTTTTGAAAACCCATAGGCAATAGGAATCACACCACTCCCTGTAGCATCTTTATATGGTAGTACTACAAATTCTGAGACTTCAAAGTATTTATAGATCTCCTCTGGTTCGATCTGATGATTATAAATTTCTATATTTTTTCTATATTTTTCAAGTCATTTTTTATATCAAGAAAGATCTCAAGGCCCTGCAATAATAAGCTTTGCATCAGGTATTTTTTGGATCACATACTCCAAACTATCGAGAAGTGTATCCAGTCATTTATAGTCTACTATTCTCCCAAAAAACAAAAAAGTATCCTTTTGAACTGGAATTCACTGAGCCCAGGTGTTAAAAAAACTGTAGCTCCCGTGACGGATAGAAAAAACCTTTTCTTGTGGAAAGTTATAGTTATCTATCACCTGTTTTTTCAGCATATCTCCATGCACCATCAGTTTATCTGATAAATTTCTGAGAACCCTATTCACTTCAATAGATATTTTTCCAAGTATGGTAGAGTCCTCACCAGAATGAAGTACAGGGTCATGCTGAGTCACATATATAGTATATCAAAATATTTTAAAAATTCGCCCGTACACTATATACCATGGATGATTATCCATAAAGTGGACGATATCGGGTTTAAAGTAAAATATTTTCAATAAAAAATATATATGATAAAAAATATTCAGTGAATCTATGATGAAACTTAGAGCACTCGGCTGTGTTCTAATCTGTATAAATTCAGTATCGGGATCATAAATACTTCCATCATGATATGAAGCAATAGCTACCTTCACATCTCTATCATCTCGTTTTTTGAGTTCATTACAAAACTGAGATGCATAGTGGAGCATTCAGCCTCTTGGAGTGAGATTCATGATAAGTATCTTCTTCATATTACTGTATAAGAGTATAGAGTTTTTGGATATTATTTTCCCAGTTAAATTTAGTATGTATATGTTTTAAACTGAGTCATTTTAGAGTGGTGTAATTTTGAACTGCATATATCAATTTTTCTTTTAGAGTATTGATATCTCCACTTGATATAATAATAAGGTCTTTCTTGTCTGAGATTTCTGTGGTTCCTCATACATCTGTAGCTACGACTACATTTCCAGTAGCCAGTCATTCAATCACAGTAGTAGGCAGCCCTTCTTGATAACTAGGATTTACAAAAATACAGTTATTTTTTGCCAACAAATTAATCACAACATCAGCATTTTGAAATCATAAAAATGTAATATTATGTCACTTTGCTTGTTTTTT
>CAZFWS010000044.1:0-6373 GCA_964522625.1 uncultured Candidatus Peribacteria bacterium
TGCTCCCACTAACCAACTTGGAACATCAGAGCTCTTTGTGGTTTTTGGAGTTTGTGTTTTTTCTGGTGTATCTGATGTCTCTTTTTTCTGAGCTATGTTTTTAGATTCCACCGATTTTTTTTCAGCTCATTGTAACCATGCTGGAGCATCCCCCTCTTCTTTTTTTGATGGGGTTTTTTGAGGAGTATCATCATTTTTTCGAAACATATCTATTGCCTCTGTTTTTTCCTCTTTCTTTGGAGTACTCAGTGGATCAACAGGAGTTTCTGTTTGAGTATCTGAGAGTACATCAAGGTTTTCTTTTTTTGCACCCGTTTTATCAGTCACAAAATCCTGAAAATCTTGTCATTGTTTATGTGTTACTTTATAGTACACCCAGTATGCAAAAACCAGAATACCAAAGACCAAACAGATCAAAAAGATATAGTAGAGGACAGAGAAAAGAATTTTTGTAATTCATCCTGATGACGCTTCATTATCAGACTCATCGATCACTTCCTGTACTTCTTCTTGAGGAATATAGGCGAGTCATCCATATACCAAGGATTTTGTAATCGCTCTAAAGTCGAGTTTTTCTTTTTCATTCATCGTTTTATTCACTTCGACTGCCTGGAGAACCTGATTCCCCATTGCTCTATTTTGTTCGATATCTGAGCTATCTCGAATAGCCTCTAAAAGCGATACGAGTTCATCATAACACGGTGTTTCTACTTCTGATTCATGAGAACATACAATATCTGTTGGTAAAAGATTTTTCAGTGCATTGTAAGCAATAGATTTTTCACTTTGATCTTCTTGTCATTCTACAAAAATAGATTCCAATAGTTCTATGATTTCTTCTGATTCTGCTACATCAATTTCTGCAATATATCCTTCAAATTCTAGAATAACATTTGCTTTTGCTCGTTTATCAAACCATTCTCATTGCAGCTTTTGTACATATGCGAGTGCTTTCAGGCGATGTTGTTTTGGGAGTTCAGAAACATATTGTTTTAATTTTTCAATTTTAATTTTTTCTGATTCTGAAATTCATTCAAAAACAAGTGAATTCACATCTATTTCCACTTCTTGAATATATGTTTTTAGTACATCAATATCCGTTGACCCAATCAAAGCCTGTCCTTCATATACAGATAATCGCACGGTTTGTGTTCGGTTTTTATTGAGGAGGAGTGGATATGCTGAGCCATCTCCATAACTGATATGATCTTTGTTATCTATATCATCATCTACTCATCCATTCAAATCACTATCATACTCGATATCAGAATCAATAGCATATGAGAGTGCTGAGTTTTGAGTTCCGGTACTTTCTCATAGGTAGATCCATATTTTTTCAGATGGAGAATCTATTACCATACCAGTACTCGTAGCCGTTGGAAGGGTATGTGCAACAAATCAACCTCGTTTTGAAAGAAGGATATTTCGAGGGTTTTTGATCACTTTTTTCTGAATTGTTTTCACTTGTTTCAGATCAGAGATTTCTAAATCTACGACATAAGAACTCGCTGACCCGGAAAATGTATGTGTAAATGATTCCTCAGAACTGGTGGTTCCATCAGGAAGTGTCCATTTTACAGAGCTATATTTTCATTTAGAAGTATTGGCAAATATCACTTTATTTCAGATACTCACAGCACCAAAATCTGGAATCAATTGATTCGCGATATTTACACCGATTGTTTTGGTATTACTGAGCCCTTTGTATTTTACTTTGAGTTTACTTTTAAACTCTCCAGCAACAGGGAAAGTATATGTTGTTGTATTGGTCTTTGTTTCGAGGTCATAAAAACCATCTCCATCAAAATCCCAGAAATACTCTGCATTTTTAGAAATATCCTGAGCGAGGATGTTTTCCACTCGAGCTGTATATACAATTGGTTCATCCAGAGATACAGAGGAATTATCTACTCCAAGTTGAATCAGTGGAGTATTAATATTATCACCACTCAAAGTAATAAAATATTTTCATCCAGTGATTTCATCTGATATGACTCTCGCTTCATTGTTATCCTTCATTACCACAACAAAATAATAATTTCATGCGATTTTTGGAAGTACAAATGTCGTACTAGGAATTTTAGTAGCTCTAAATTCTTGTGGTTCTGGATCAAGATCTGTGTAATAATACCAGAGATATGATTGGATCACTCCATCTTCATCTTTGGCACCAATCGCTGATACATTCACAATCACTGGATCAGTCGTATCATCCACAATTCGAACATCAAGAGAAGAAAGCGTCGGTTCTATATTTTGTACATCTACCATAGTAGTAGCCGAATGTGATCGACCCGTCTTTTTTGAAGTTACGGTCAACTTTACTGGAAAACATCCGAGTTCATCAAACTTTCGTGAGAAGTTTCGTGATTGATAAAAAGTATTTTTTCCAACTTTCCAAGAATAATCGAGTCCTGTATTTTTACCGGTTACATCTATACTCTCTTCCGCTGAAAGTGATACGGGTTTTACCTTATTAATAACATATGCTCCTTGACCATCACAAGCAATATCTGAATAGTTGATCTCGCTTCCATTTGTCCCACCATTGGTCATATTAATCAATGCATATGGACTATTTGACTCACTTACGTACACATTTTTTGAAAAAGTATTTTCATTATCATCTTTATCGATCACTCGAAGTTTTACATTAAATACTCCACTTTCATCATATTTATGTTGTATATTTCCATCTGATCCTCATTCTTTTTGACCATCTCAAAAGTCCCACTCATAAAATGTTGCTTCTGGAGCAATAGACTGGAATTGTACTGTTTGTTGTCGATTCACTACTCGAGGAAGAATCGCAAAATCAACTGATAAAATAGAACTGATTCGTACTTTATCACTTTTTTGACTCGAAATACTATCTGGATCAGTTACTTCCAATACCACACTTTGGTCTCCGATAGAATCAAATGTATAGTATCCAACTGAACCGTTATAGTTGGCATCCTGTAAATCTACTCTTTCACCATTAATTAACCATGAATATGTGAGGTTTCCATCATCTGAAAAATCTGGATCATAACTCTTAGTCGCATCCAAAAGTACCGTGTTTGGTTTATTTGCTTGAGGAATACTACTTTGGTAATCTGCAACAGGTGGTCGAGAATTAATATGAATAATTTGAGTGTCTGTATCTACTTCTCCACTTGGTTCTGTTACTTTGAGTCGTACATTAAATTTTCCTTTTTTATTAAAGGTATAGGTGAAAAGTGTTCCAGATTTTTTGAGAATGATAGTATCATTGGTCGTATCAATGATCTCCCAATCATAGGTCAGATTATCATCGTCTTGATTATCATCTGCTCGAAAAGTGATTTTATCACCTAAAAATGCTTCTTCTCTTGAGGCAGATATTGTAGATATAGGATTATGAATAGATATGATGAATTTTCTCTCTACGGTTCTATTTTCATTTGTTCTGAGCTTCAAACTGACATTAAAATTTCATTCTTTTGTATATATTACTCGTTCGAGTTTTGGGCTGCCGTTATTTTCTCGTTTAATAGTATTTCCAAAATCCCATGTTGTTTTATTAAATTTACTCCCCTGTGTTGGAGTAGATGATGTAGCATCAAAAAGGAGTCCATATCGAGCTTCTTCTGGAGTAAATTTGAGCACATTTTTTTGTCTCAGATTATCTGAATTTACTTTTACTATTAATGAAGCAATTTTTTCTTTTACCTGAATATCTGCTCGTGATCGAAAAGGCAGTACATCTGTGTAGCCTTTTACATTTTTATGATCAGAAACCACATCTAAAAAAACAGAGTAGTTCCCTTCTTCACGAAAGGTGTATGAAAGTGATTGTTTGTTCCCTATAATTTTTCTTTTTCCACCTACATCTATCCACCATGTATAGTTATATGATGGGATTTGTGTTCCCGTTGGATCGGTTACTCGTCCTCGCAGTGTCACAGTGAGTGGAGCATTTCCCTCCGTTGGGGTAGCATCTACACGTCATTTCACCTTATCTATTTGTACATCATCGAGATACTGACTCAATGCCTTTACGAGTTCTACGTAGTTTGATTCATTGTTTGGGTACTTAATAGCACGCTCAACAGCTGTTTTGAGGAGTTGATAATAGTTTTTATTGGTCAGATTATCTGGCAGATAGTTATACCCCGTTTTTGAAATATCTAATATATCTGCTGCGATTTTTGTATCGATCACCCGATCAACATCAAATGTATTTCTGAGTGCAAAAAACCGTTCAGTTAAACGATATCGATATTCGTTGAAGGTATTCAGATCCACAACAGTCAGTTTTGTATAGCCATCCAAATCCTCATCAGCAGATACCGGCACAGGTACCATTGCCATCAGGGATACAAACAGAAGTGCTAAGATTTTTTTTCGCATAACGAGGAGTTACTTACAAATTAGTTTTCCATTATATAGTAGCACATATTTTTAGCCTACGCAAAAATGTTCCCTCTATTTTTGACATATAATACAAATTATATCTTGACTATTTTTTGTTATTAGGTGAGTGATTGTAAAATTTTTAGCAAAACATAAAGCCCCTACAATAGGGACTTTATAATCACTTACCTGGTCTATATATTAAAAATATTTATGTATCAGATCTCGAAGGAATAAATATTTCTGGTAGAGTCTGGATCTGATCCTATTGTTCAGAAGTTTTTTATAGTATTTGGAAAGGTCATCCCAAACATTATCTAATTCCTTCCATACATCATATTCCCTTCGTC
The DNA here is from genome assembly GCA_964522625.1 of uncultured Candidatus Peribacteria bacterium. Classification (GTDB taxonomy): domain Bacteria; phylum Patescibacteriota; class Gracilibacteria; order BD1-5; family UBA6164; genus JAKVBB01. Next base: position 4,728 of record CAZFWS010000044.1, read on the forward strand.
CTACAAATTCCATGTAATCTTTTTTCAAAACATATATTCCTAATTCTGGATATAGTATATCCAGTTCAAGTGCTTCTCCATTTTTGGCTGCTGTAATAGCATTTAATGCTATTTTTATTTTTGTTAATTTGTTCACTTTTCCCCCTATTCAAAAAATCTTGTGGCATACTAGATATATATTTTTTATACTAGTATTATTGTTTATATACTATGTTGATAAAAAGGCAAGAAAAAATAATTCTATATACTCAAAATATATACAAAATAAAAAAATGTCTTGATTTTATTTTTTAATATATATAATCAATCTCAGAGATACATATTATGCAGTCTCGTAGTACATGAATACGGATACAATACATTGTTACTCACTACAGAACATATATCTACTCTCGATACTTTAATTTTTTTATTATAACACTATGGACTTAAACAAAGTACAAATTATTGGAAACATCACACAGGATGTAGAACTCAGACAAACTCCAAATGGACAAAACGTATGTAGTTTATCAATCGCTACCAACCGCAGCTGGACTGATGGAAGCGGAATGAAACAAGAACAGGCAGAATTTCATAACGTGGTATTATGGGGAAAACTATCTGAAATAGCTGGCCAATACCTACAAAAAGGTAAAAAAGTCTATATCGAAGGACGACTCCAAACACGAAACTGGGAAGCACAAGACGGAACCAAACGATACCGAACAGAAATCGTCGGTGAAAACATGATTATGCTTTCAGGAGCTGGAGAAGCAAACAACATGGGAAGTTCTAAACCTATGACCAATGATACTCCTGCAGTAAAATCATCTAAACCAAAACAAGAAGAAGAAATTTCTGTAGAAGATATCCCATTTTAATCAGAACATATCATAAAAAAACATCCCAAATTTGGGATGTTTTTTTATTGTAAACTATAGCTCTGTCCTGAAGTATCATCAATCACTATAATTCCCTCTTGAATATAGATCTTATCGATATCAAATCAAAGAGCATGATAGATAAAATGATTTTTAGTATCTGGAAAATATTTTACCAGTAGTGTATCATTTCATGATAATTGAAGGTTTTTTCGAACACGAGTATCCTCTGGATGTACGACACCTATATAGGCACCATCAAAATATACAAAATCTTTAAAAAGTGTAAAGTATGTCGAAGTATTCGTCCGTGTATCAAATTGAAAGGTTCCCTTATCAGTAACAATTAAAAATTCCTGTGCATCCAATCATGTTTTGATATACCGTATAGGTATCTGGATATCAAGAGGTTCATATAACGAGTAGCTCCTATGCGATATCACATTATCTTGATATATATATCATAATGGCTGACCTATATTCGTTCATCATAGGATAGTGCTTTTAAGATGTTGTTGTTTTTCAGGAATTACTTCAAATAATACTTCTTTTTGTAAATCGATCGTAAGTATTTGTGAGCTTCACATATGAATATTTAGTATTTGTGAAGTATATCCTGCTTTTTCAATAGCAATAATATAATCCAATGGAGGCAAATCTGGTATTATACAATTTTTTTCTCAACAGTTGACGGTTTGTTTTTGAAATACCTGCTCAGATTCAATCATCACCGTATAATCACTCACATTACTCTGAACACTCAGCACCACAACATGATACACA
>CAZFWS010000045.1:0-6287 GCA_964522625.1 uncultured Candidatus Peribacteria bacterium
TCTGTGATGCTACTGTAAAGGCTATTCGTGATGGTATATTAGCCTTGATAAGACCGGTAATAACATCTACCGATGGTCGTTGGGTGGCAATAATCATATGTATTCCGACGGCTCGTGCCATCTGTGCTACTCTGGCAATAGATGATTCAACTTCTTTTTTATTTCCACTCATCATGAGATCAGCGAGTTCATCGATCACCATAACAATATATGGAAGTCGTTCTGATTTAGCTACTTTTGCATTATATTCTTTTAAATTTCTCGCTTTGAGTTGAGTAGCGAGATCATATCGTCGGAGCATCTCTGCAACACACCATTTGAGTGAATTGAGGGCTTTATCTGGATTGGTAATAACGGGAGTCAGTAGATGAGGAATTCCGTTATATACTGAGAGTTCGACTCGTTTTGGATCTACCATGATGAGTTTGAGCTCACTCGGTGAGAATTTATAGAGGAGTGAAACGAGAAAACCATTCATTCCGACTGATTTACCAGAACCGGTTTGTCCTGCTACCAGTAAGTGAGGCATTTTAGCGAGATCTCCGATAATAGGTTCCCCATTTACATTTTTCCCTATGGCTATAGGGATCTCGTATTTTTTATTATTAAATTCTCGTGAAGTCAGCAGTTCTTTCAGTCCGATGGCTTGTCGGTCTGGATTTGGTACTTCTATACCAACGGCTCCGAGTCCTGGAATAGGGGCCTGGATTCGAATATTTTTTGCATGAAGCGCGAGAGTAAGATCTGATTTGAGGTTGACAATTTTTTGTAGTTTGACTCATGATTTTGGCTTGAGTCTGTATTGTATAACGGTTGGTCATACGGTGTGGCCCTGCATTTCTACTTCTATTTTAAATTGGAGGAGTTTTTCCTGGATCTCTATTTCTTTTTGTCTGATTTCTGATGGGTCTGCATGAACATTGGATTGTATATCATCCAGGAGTGCGAGTTCTGGTAGTTCCCAATTTTTAAAATCTGGGTTTCGTGATACTTGAGTAATAGCAGCAGATTCTGTGTTTGTTTTTTCTTTTTTGTTTCAGAAGAGACCTGATTTTTTTTCTATTTTTATCTTTTTTGGAGCATCAGAGAGCTTCATTTGTCGCTCTTGTTTTGCTTTTGCGAGATTTTCTTTTTCTTTTTGGAGTTCGAGTCGTATTTTTTCGAGCTCTCGTTCTTGTTTTGTATTGGTTGCTTTTGTTGTTGTCTTTTTGGATGATTTTCAGAGACTGGCTTCTTTTTTAATGCTGTCTTTTACTCAGCTCAGTCATTTTGACACGTCTCATACTTTTAGGGCAAATTCAACCGGTGAAAAACGAAAGAGTATCACCAGTGAGAGGATAAAAAGAGCAAAAAAACTAAATGCTACTGCTCCAGCTCATAAGTATATCTCAAGTGTTGGATAGAGATTAAAAAATGCTGGATATGCTGTAAAAAAACCAATCAGACTGGTAGTGGAGAGAAAGAAAAACATCAAACCAAAAAATCGATACATATTAAATTCCAGGTCTTTTTTTCTAAATAACATCAATCATAGTATGATCAGTACAGGAGAAAAAATAAATGTATAGTATTCCCCAAAGAGACGAGTAAGACCAGTGAAGAGTTGATATCCAATAATGGATTGTGTGTCTGCTAAAAGAGCGAGTACTCAAAGAAATATAAAGAGGCTCGCAAAGAGGTATGTTTTGTTTCGGACCGAGAGTGTCTGAGTTTTTCGTTTTCTAGGGGGCATATATTATGGTTATCGTTCAGGTGTAATAATAGAATTATAATTATTTTTTATGTAAAGACAATCAGAAATCATAACCCATCTCCCTGCGGGGACTTCCCTTAAAAAGGGGAAGAGTAAAAATTTTCTGAACTTTCCTTAATTTTTCCTCCCTTTTTAAGGGAGGTCTCCGTAACGGAGTGGAGGAGGGTGGGTTATTATCTCAGCAAAAAAGAAGCGTTATGGGGATAATCGCTTCTTTTTTGTTATTATTTTAATCGGTACAGGTATGATAAATTATGCTGCTGTTTTTAAAAATGAAACAGTAGCCATAAGATTATCTATAGTAGATTTATTTCTATCTGGGTGTGATACGTCTTCAAAACTTTGAAACATGTTCTCTTCTGCAGTCTTCATTCTGTTTGATCCAAATGGTGCAACATTAGGTGATTTTTTTATAATTTCATCTACTTGTTCAGATGTCATCTTTTTACTTTCGGCTACTTTATTTGCTCGTTCCTCAGATATATTAAATCTTTGTTCTATATTTTCACTTATATTTCTCATATTATTTATAATTATATATTAAATTTGTTTTTATTTTTTCCTTTTATTTTTTTATAACTAGCGAGACACATAGAGTGCTGTTGCATTTCGTTTGAGTGCTTGGGCAAGCATATAGGCTGCTTCTCATCGTTTTACGGTTTCGTTTGGTTGATAGTAGTTATCTCCAAATTTGTCCTTCCATGTTATATTATCTGAAAAGATAGCATTTGCTTTTGCATTATCGGCTCATTCTAGATCTCTGTATTCAATAGATACATTGAGATTATCATGATAGATAGTATATTCATAAACCAGGTTGAGAAATTCTTGACGAGAGAGTTTATTAAATCGACTAGCTCGTGATTTCGCGTATTTTACTGTTTCTAAGTCATCTGCAACTTGAGATAAAATATCTGCATCATCCGAAGTATTTTGAATACTTGAAAGAGTATTTTCTATCCACGCAAGACCATCATAGTGTGAGAGTTCCCTGTCTTGGAGAAAGTATCCTTTATTGATACCATCAACAATTCCTGCTTCGAGCATTTCTATGACTTCTTTTTTATATGCATAGGTATTTTTTAATCATGTTGGATTTTTGACTGCCAAATTTTGTACACTGAGAACTTGATTATTATAGTTGTTTATAATTTCTATTTTTGCATCTTTAGATGCTACTTTATAATCAAATATCAGCAATCCTCATACTGTGTCATCGTAGCTAAAATTAGTCGCATTAATAAAATCAGAATCAGAACAAGGAGTTTTATATACTCTTTTAATGCTGTTTAGAGATCATCTTTTTATACATACCTGGACTCATTTACTTGCTTTCAGTTGAAATGTAGAACCATACTCGGTATTTACAAGAGGTTGGTCATTGTTTTTAAATACTGCAATACCAGTTGATTTATCACCGAGTACAATACTTTTAGCTGATACTATGCTGCTGGCATCTGGATAGATTATTTTTCACGCGGCATCAACATTTATTTTCATTTTTTCAACCACTTCATTTCAAATTTTTACATACAGAGTAGTCTCTCAGCTTTTTATACCACTAATTTTTATATCACGTTTTCCATCTTTAAAATTATAGAGTTTGGTAGGAAATACTTTTGCAACTCGTGTGTCGAGTGCGAAGGTCATTCCTGATGGCATATTTCCGACAAATGGTTTTCCATTTCGAGAAATCGTTAATTTGAGTATTGAAGTATTGCCTACATCAATTCGTGAGTTGAGATCCTGGAACTGGAGTTCAACATCATATTTTTTCATAAATTCTTCTACTTCTCGTTTTTCTATTTCTTCTCTGGAAATCAGATTATTTCGAGATATTTTTTTCGTTTTAATTCAGCTATCTACTTGAGTAGTGGATTTGTTATATTTTTTATAATCTCCTGCTTTTCCTCATTTTTTCAAGAATCTATCATAGTCTTTTTTTGTCTGTTTTCGTGTTTTTGGTCCAAACCATCCGGCTCCGGCTTCATTTTTAGTAGCTATGACTCTTTTTGAAAGTTGATATGCTATGATATCATCTTCTATATCTGTATAATCACCACTGATAGGTCCTCGATATTCTTTCAGATCTGAAAATATTTCTTGAACGAGTTTGATATCACTTTTTGAGTAACCAGTATACACGGTTCTATTAAAAATACTCATATCAAATCAGCTTGATTTGGAGCGCGTATTTGGGAGTGAAGCACTATTGGTAGATTTTATTTTGGTGACACTGATTTTATCAATAATCGCACCGTTAGTTTCGAGAAACAAGAGTGGATCTACCGTTATATTTTGGAGTTGATCAAAACAGACTCCATCCTCAGTGATTTGGTAATAACTATAAGGACAACTCGAAGTATTATAATATGCTGGATAAAAACTTGATGGTAGATCGATTTGGAAATGCAAGTGATTTCCGGTTGAATTCCCAGTGGATCCTACTTCTCAAATTTTTTCTCCTACTTTTACTGTTTCTCCGGCTGATACATGTATTTTATGGAGGTGTGAATAGTTAGAAACTATTTTTTTTCCATTAATAGTATGTTCAATAGAAACGTTTTTACCAAAGGCAGAGAGTGTTCCTGCATTAATAACTTTTCATTTTGCCATGGCATATACGGGAGTTCATTGTGCGGTTGCGATATCAACTCACATATGTCATCCATTTCCGACATCCCATCCATATTTATAACTGGATCCCCAGAGTACGGTGTAGAGTCTGGTAAAATCGTTATACCCTCCATTTTGTTTTGCGTACTTTTCATAGTCTTTTGTCTTGAGTTTTGGAAGCGATTGCTTACAATCATTCTCAAGAGTATCAAAGGCTTTGAATCGACACTCGAGTTTGGATACTTCTTTGAGTGGATATATAATATCACTCGACGCTGCATCTACTTGGATTCCTCCAAGTGAGAGAGTATTATTGAGAATGCTGACTCCAATGAGTGCGATCCCAATAACTCTCTTTACACTTATATGTTTCATAATACCTATATTATTTAAAATAATGTTTTGTCAGTATCTATTGGTTATATATTGCCTCGTATAGTTCCGCTATCCCCTGCATTGCTATACATATATAGTAGATTTGACTTATATAAAATAATATATCTAATTTACTTTCTGTAATATAATTATTCCATAAAAGATTATACTTGTCAAATTATGAATACATTTTATAATATATTTTTCTAGAATCCCCTTTCCCCTTTGGGGATTTCCCCTTTATTAAAGGGGAAAAATTGAAATTACTTCTGATTAAAATTTTATGCATATATTTTCTATAGAACTGTTTGGATTCACTCTTGCACCGACATATTATGGTCTGATGTATGTGTTATGATTTGTATCTGGTTATATGATATTAAAAAAATATTATAAGATCTCTGGAGAATTGTTAGATGATATCATGTGGTATGTGTTTATGTGAGTCATACTGGGTTGAAGATTCTGATACGCACTCTTTTATAATACTTCCAATTCTCTCTCTGATCCACTGAGTATAATAAAAATATGGGAATGAGGTATGAGTTTTCATGGTGGGGTGATAGGAGTGATCATAGCTCTGTATGTATTGGCAAAGAAATATTCTCAGAATCCCCCTCAGTCCCCCTTTGTTAAAGGGGGAAGTATAAGGAAAAATATGCTTGAGTTATCAGATAAGCTATGTTTTGTGTTACCACTGGGGTTATGATTTGGGAGAATAGGAAACTATATAAATGGAGAATTGTTAGGATATTCAGGATATACTGGATTATTCGCAGTATATAAATACTGAGTTGGATACTTCCCTTCTCCTTTATTAGAAGCTCTGTTAGAGTGACTGATATTATTTATTATCCTTTACTATATACAAAAAAACAAGCAGTTTTCTGGGCAGGTGGCTGCTGTGTTTCTCATAGGATACGGGGTATTTAGAATATTTGTCGAAGTATTCTTCCGTCAACCAGATGCTCATATAGGGTATGTTATATGACCGTTTTCATTGTGAGCGTTGTTGAGTTTGGTGATGGTGGTGTGAGGGTGTTGGGTGTATTGGGGGAGGAAGTAAAATAAAAACAAAGCCTGCATATAGCAGGCTTTTTCGTTTAGAATAAGGTTGTTGATTTTAAATATTGTACTCTGACAAGAGTGAGCATTATTTAGTTTATAGACAAGTAATTAAAAAAATTATTCTTTGATTACTTCACATACAGATGCACAAATGTAGAATGGATCTCTATAGTTAAAGTCCTCACCATATTCTGTTAAATACCAATTTGCCGCTTCTTCAGGTAATGCCTTTATTATATCTCCTTTTTTAAAGTTTATATATATATCTTCCTTATCCACATACTCACCATCTAATTCTAGACCGATAAATGATTTGTTAACCCACTCAGGAAAATCGCTTATAGGTAAGTCTACAATTCGCACTTTCATTTTTATTTCTCCATTCATTAAACTAGTAACTATATATTTATATATATATTAATTTAAATGTCAAAAATATGTGGATAGAATCTATAATTTTAAAATTTCCCTTTCC
>CAZFWS010000046.1:0-6228 GCA_964522625.1 uncultured Candidatus Peribacteria bacterium
AGTCAGTATAGTGTATTATGGTGAAGGTGCAAAAAAAACAGTCATTTTATGACTGTTTTTTTGTGAATAGATTATGGAGTTCCACACGTACCTGGAAAGTTTGGTTTTGGTGAGGTCCATGCAGGAGTGTTGTGATATGCTTGATTACAAGTTGTCACTTGATCAACATCCCAACCACTTAAGTCCTGATTAAACGATGTAGCATTAATAAACAACCAGTGCATTTCTGTTATATTTGAAGTATCCCATCCACTGATATCTTGATTAAAAGGAGTATCACCAAACATAGCTCATACCTCTACAACATTTGACATATCCCATAAATCAAGACTTTGATTAAATGATGTACGATAAAACATAGATCATAAATCTGTTACATTCGACATATCCCATCCATTTACATTCCCATTAAATGAACTAGCAAAACGAAACATTCTATACATATTTGTCACACTTGAAGTATCCCAGGAATCTAGGTCTTGATTAAATGCATTGGCCTGAGAAAACATATACTCCATATCTGTAACACTTGAAGTATCCCAGATTCCAGTTCATGGTACCGCTGATATATCCTGATTAAAGGAATCAGCATTATAAAACATATATCACATATTTGTAACACTTGAAGTATCCCAGTCCCCTATATCACCATTAAAGGAATTTGCATTTTGAAACATCGATCGCATATTCGTAACATTGGAAGTATCCCAGGTGCCAGTTCATGGTACCGCTGATATATCCTGATTAAAAGCATCAGCTCATAAAAACATAGCATACATATTGGTAACACTTGATGTGTCCCATCATGAGATATCTTGATTAAATGAAGGAGTTCACCAAAACATTCATGACATATTGGTAACACTTGAAGTGTCCCATGAACTAATATCTCCATTAAATATAGGTAAATCTGAGAATATACCATACATAGTGGTAACACTTGATGTGTCCCATTCATCTAAATCCTGATTAAATGCAAGAGCATCTTCAAATAGTCGTTCCATATTGGTCACATTTCATGTATCCCATCATGAGATATCTCCATTAAATGACTCTGCATGATGGAATGTAAGGTACATACTGGTAACATTTGATGTATCCCATACTCCGGTTCATGGTACCGCTGATATATCCTGATTAAATGATGTAGCCAGATAAAACATTAGACTCATTGTTGTAACACTTGAGGTATCCCATGAACTAATATCTCCATTAAATGCAGTGGCCGATCTAAACATACCTCACATATCTGTAACACTTGAAGTATCCCATGAATTTAAATCCTGATTAAATGAATCTGTATGTGCAAACATAGATCCCATCTGTTGAACATTCGAAGTATCCCATCATCAGATATTCTGATTAAATGCATCTGCATCGTAAAACATTCACCACATAGTTGTTACACTACTGGTATCCCATCATCAGATATCTGTATTAAAATAAGCTGCACTGTCAAACATTTCATGTATATCTGTTACATTTGACATATCCCATGATCCCATATTTGGTACAATAGAAATATCAGTACCCTCAAACATATGAGCCGCATTTGTTACTCCTGACATATCTAAAATATCTGATGCCGTAATAGTAAGGTTAGACGCAAGAGCAAAATGATATCATGAATTACCCGGCTTCAAGGTACCCCAATTTTGAATCTCCATTATTTTATCCTTATCTCATGTACTCACAAAACTCCACCCCTCTATTGTACCGGTTATCTTCGTAGTATAGGTTCCAGAAGATGGATAGGTATGTGTTACTTCTGCCTGATTCCAAGCAGTAATAGTATCCGTGGTACCATCTCACCAATCAATCTCAAAATTATAGGTTCATGATGATTCTAAAGGAAGAGTAAGCTGAGTTGGTAATGATGTTCCAGTTTGAGTAGTATCCCATACTACTTGAAAAGTACCTGGAGCAGGTGGAAGAAGAACATCACCATCTGAAATGATATCTGCTGGTCAAATTCATGGAACATGTATCCCTCCCTCATTATACGCAATAGCATTGGTCACCAAAGAAAAAACTGTATTTAATGGTGAATCAAGTAAGAGATCATATGATGCGATAGTTTCCAGATCACTTCATACATAAGCAGATTGCAAATTTACAGCTAAAATTTGTCGCTGTGCTAGATCTAATAAATCATCTGTATCTCAAGTATATATCGCTATATCGCTCGGAGTATAGGTAAATCATCCAGTTCCACTATATCAACGTGAAGTCGCATTTGCACTATCCTCTAAATAGGTTCATGGGAGGTTACTAAAACCATTCATCACAAATGCCTCTCGAGCAATAATCTCTTCTATCGTAACATTTGTAATTTCTGATGTCAAAATAGTAGGAACCGCTAAAATATAATCCACAGATCATGCTCGAAGCTTGATCATTTTACCATTATAGGTTCCCTCAACTAATGCATTCGCATTAGCAGCATACGTTTGAGATGTCAGTGGAGCAGATCAAAAAAAGGTTCATCACTCTAAAATCCCTCATATTTGATATTCTTGTCCTGTATTTGTAATGGAATATGAATATTCATTTTGAGTGAGTGGATCCACAGGAATATTTGATAAATTCCCTATATTATTCAATGTACTCTCTCAAAATGATCATTGTCTCCAAGCGGTTGAACCACTGTATGTTACGGTAAAGGCATCGCTCGGTGATGGATATACTCATCGTGTAGCCTGAGATATTTTCAACCCACTCTCCATCGTTTGAATGTCTGCAACTCGCTTTGCATTTCGAGAAAGAATTGGATACTCTTGCAGGCTGATAAAGGCTATGGTTCATAAAATAGCCAGCACCGTAATTACTACAATAAGCTCCACCAAAGTAAAAGCTCTTTTATTCATGTTCCTCATAATATCAGGAAATTATATACTAATATATCTATATACTATAACGATATAAATATAATCTCTGAAAATAAAAATAAAAAACTGCTTGATTAATCTTTTTTATATGTATATATATATTTTTGAAATAAGAAGTAATATATGATCATACTATAGAGTCATAACAGCAGTGATCATACTAGAAGCGTATCACCGTATATACCAAATGAAATATATGATAACAATGTGATTCCTCACCAATACATACCAGCACCCCCAAGAATAATCCATATAATACTCCCTGGATGGAGTCAAAATGATACTTGATTTTTAAGCGCTATAACACTCAAAAATAATAGTACAATTTGACTGATCAGTGTCATCACAGCAGCTCCCATAAATGAATAATGTGGAATTAAAATAATATTTCCAATAATGTTGATGATCGTAACAAAGATATTTATTTTGAGTAATTGTGACTGCTGATTGAATGCTATTAAAAGATATATACAGAGTAGTGATATAAAATAAAATACAATCACTCCAAAAACTATAATAAACACATCTGCTGAGTGAAATGCATAATCCGAAGACAAATACTGCTCATTTGCAATAATAAGTATAATATTTTCTCGAAATAAAACTCAGAGTGAGCATATTCATATGGCTGTAGAAAATAAAATATAAAATGAATTCTGTACTAATTTTTCCAGTGAAGCCATATCCTTCTTTTGAAAATACTGAGATAAAAATGGTAAAATTGAATTGAGATAAAAACCTCACATTACCATAACTACTTCCACGATTTTCATTGGCAGTGAGTAGAGAGCAATAGATATATCTCCCTTTCCAGGCCCCTCTATAAGAGACAATAAAATAATATCAATTTTAAAATATACAATAGACAAAAACAGTGCTATTCCATATGGAAGTGATGTTTTAAATAATTGAATAATATATACTCTATCATAATAAAATCGAATTGGAGTAAGTTTATTTGCATAATAAAAATTTAACACGGTATTTACGATCACTCATATCAGTGAAGCAATAATAATAGCTATAAATGCCATAGAATAATCAGATGATGATAATGGATTTATAAACCAGACAAATGCTATCATCATAACCAATCAGATATTTATGAGCTTGCCAATCACTGTAGAAAAAAGAGAGAACTCCATCTTCATATTTGCCTGCATTAATGACATAATAGAAGAATTAAAAAGCTGAAAAATAGTAAATAAAGACCCGAAAAATATAGCCCATAATGCAACATCACTATTATAACCAGGCAGAAAATATGCGAGAATAAGTGCAAAAAATAATATCAATACTCCGAGTACTCATCGCAGCGTCATGATATTCCCAATTATTTTTTCTGAATCTTGTTTATTGGATGTGATTTCCCGAATCGCAATAGTATAGAGTCATAAGTCTGCTAAAAACACAAACAGTCCTACATAATTATAGATTTTTCCATACAAACCATACATTTCAACACTCAGGTAGTTGGTTAAAATACTGAGCAAAAAAATCGAAATAATAGCCGTAGCAACCTTTGAAAGAACTTGAGAAAGAGTATTAGATGCAACTTGTTTCAACATAGAAAAAGTGGGTAAATTTTTCTCAGTGTAGTGTGTTTTATCTTTTTGTAAAGGGTCTTTTATATCATGAACTTTACTTTTATATGAGTGAGATTATGATAATCATGAAATTAAAAATAAATAGAGATCATAAAAAATGAAAAAAAATATATATATTTGAATTATCCTGAGCTGTTTTTTGCTCATTACGACTGGAATATTTTACTTTATCATGATACATGATGCGAGAGTCATACCAGATGATCCCATCATTCACACATGATCCATTATTGAGGACACAGTAACAGTTCCTCTTCAAAAAACAGCAGTTCAAAAACAAGTTGCAAAAGAAAAAATAGCAAAAATTAGAAAAAAACTCGCTCTCAAATGACTTATTGTTGAGTGAGAAATTCATCTTGAAAATCATGAATATACCATTGCCTTATCCAAGTTTCTTCAAATTCAAAAGGAAATTCCAGATGATCATCAAATTACAAAAAATATCGGTGATATTTTCTTTGCCTTAAAAAGATTTTCCTCAGCCTACAAATACTATAAAAATATTGTACATGACTCAAATGCAGATATACATCAAACGGTTATTGCTTTGCTAGCATCACGTCCTATCAACGAAGAAAATATCAGCTACTTTACTAAAGAAATATCAGGACTCCCTCTCGTAGAAGAAGAAGCATATTATTATTTAAATGCTCTGGCATGTACCAAAGATATCAGTCAATGCAAACAACGGTATCAAGATTTTTTCGCAAAAAAAACACCTGAAGAGATCATGCCAGATACGCTTATAAGCGTTCAACAAGCACTTGAGAATTATAAAAATTTTCAGATAGATGATTTATCATATAAAAATGCTCTATTAGTAGGAAGCTTTTTTGAACAAGGTCTCTATCCCATCAGTATTATTTTAGGTGAAGGAATTCTTCAAGAACGTTCCTGATATGCTCCGATACTAAAAATAATAGCTAAAAGTCACTTTGAACTTTGAAACTATACTCAGGCAAGAAAATATCTCTGAGAATACAATAGTGCACATCCAGATGAAACAGATATATCATTTGCACTCTGAGTCGTATACGAAAAACTAAAAGAATATGTTATCAGTACTATTCACTTTAAAAAAGCTCTCGATCTATGATACGAACCAAGTGTTGATATACGAAGAAAGCTGATCTATAATTATCATGAGATTTGAGACAGAGAAAAAGTACTGGCTCATTTCAAAGAACTCATACAACTCAATAAAGAAGATCTGGAATCAAAGGATTATTCACTCGCTATTTATCATCATATAATTGATGAACGTTATGATGTTGCGAAAGAATTTATTCAAGAAGCGATCAAAAAATTCCCTACAGATGAACTCTTTGATGGATATATGGCCTGGATACTTTTAGAACAATCCGAAGATGATCTAACATTAGCGAGCGAATATATAGAAAGTGGTCTTGAAAAAAACAAAAAAAATGCTATGCTCAATCTACTTGCTGGTAAACTCAAAGCAAAACAATGAGACAAGCTCTGAGCGATTATTTACTTTAAACAGACTATGGCTCTTGATGAGTATGGTGAATTAAGTGAACAAGCAAAGCAAGAGCTAGAAGCATTAGAAAAAATAGAACAATAATCTTTCTCCTATGGCATTACAGGAAAATACATCACTCAATGAATCGCCAGATTTACAAAAGAAAATTAATGCAGATTTAGATGGTCTCGTATATAAAGTATGAGAAAAATACTGAATCCCAAAAGCTCGTTTTGCTGAACTAGCCACT
>CAZFWS010000047.1:0-4102 GCA_964522625.1 uncultured Candidatus Peribacteria bacterium
ATAAAAATACTTTCTTTTTTAATTCGTTCTTTTTTTATTTCTGACTGTAGTTTTTCAACATCCTTGAGTGCGCTATTGAGTACTCAGTTGACCATTTTTTTTGCTGAATCATCTCCGTACATTTTGGTGACTTCGATCGCTTCATTGAGTGATACTTTTGCTGGGATTTCTTCTTTGAGAAAAAACATTTCAGCCAGACCAATGTATATTGGGAGTATATAGAGAACACTCATTCTAGATACCTCATATCGAGGAGAGTAGGTTTTGAGAACTTCTATAAAGAATGCTTCCTGAGTTTTGATGATATCTATCATCTCTGCGATATAGTCTTCATCGATTTCGAAAGTAAATTTCCCATCATAAAACGATGTTTGAAATGAATCGGAGTGAAGTTCATTAAAACACATACTGTAGAGTTTTTGGAAGAGGAATCATCGACTACGACTTCTGTTTTTTTGCACGATATATAAGTGTGATGAGGATACAAATACTAAGCACAAAAATAACCCTGTAAAAATACAGGATTATTGAATAACACGATTATACTCGAGTTACTTTTTTAGATTTAGATTTTTTAGCAATTACTTGTTTTCCGTTGTAGTTACCATTTTCATCAATAAAGTGAGAAAGACCAGTTCCTTCTTTGTTAATAGAAACAAGGTTTGCTAGTCTTTTAGCAGTAAGTTTTATCCAGTTACTCGTTCGTTGTTTCGATCGTGATTTAGACGTTTTTTTAGTTGGACCAAAAGCCATATCTTAGAATATTATATTATAAAGAGCGTTTTTAACAGACGCGATTCTATAAGTTTTTTGTGAAAAATCAAGTTTAATTTGAAAAAAAACTGACTTAGCGTACTATAGAGTATATATACAAAATATAAAATTATACTCTTATGAAGAAAATACTCATTATAGAAGATGATATAGGGATTTCACATTCACTCAAAATATATTTAGAAAACTTTGATTTTCATATAGATCTTTTTCATTCGGGCGCGGGTGCTCTAGATTATATTTCTGAAGTAGGACCAGATTTAATTATTCTTGATATTAATCTTCCTGGTATGAGTGGTATAGATATTTGTAAAAGCTATCGAGAAACATCTCAAATACCTATTGTTATGCTGACAGCCAGAAGTAGTGAACTGGATAAAATAACCGGTCTAGAAATAGGGGCTGACGATTATATAGCAAAGCCCTTTTCTCCTCGTGAACTCTTAGCGCGTATTCATACTATTTTACGTAGAGCTACTGATGACGATGAATTAAATCATATATTATGTTTTCAAAATGTATCTATTGATACAGATAAAAAAACAGTTCAAGTATGATGAGAAGCGATTTCGCTGACTTGAAATGAATACGATATTCTCAAAAAAATATTTGAAGAAGATGGAAAAATTGTGACCAGAGATACGATTATGAAAGAAATCATTGGATATGATAACTACGTCTATGATAGAACGATAGATACTCATATTAAAAATCTCAGAAAAAAAATAGGACATAAAGATATGCTACTTACCGTTCGATGAGAATGATATCGACTCAATAATTAATACCTATCATGACACTTACAAAAAAATTTATTATATCATTACTGCTGAGTATATTTTTTATTGCTTTTATTAATATTTTAGCATTTTATGTATTTTATAGTTCATATTTAAAAATATATCTCACAGAAAAAATCACTTCACGAGATGAGGTTACTATCGAATATATTAATGATGTTATTAGACAGCAAACAATCGATGATATTGATAGTATTTTTACAGATACAGAAATCGATTTTTTTGAACTTTTAGAAAATAATGATGGAAAAATTCCACTCAATGAACAAAAAAATATCGATACTATTATTAATTATCTCGTAAAAAGTTGAGTTGCTCCAAAATATATTGAAGAGCTTATTCCAACAGATAATTTTTGACGAGTACTGGAGGAGCTAAAGAATAAAGATACTCCTGAGTATCAATTTCTCCAAAGACTTACGAGCTCTATCTTGATTACAAATATTCTTGCTCTGAGTATTATAGTTGTGAGTTTGTTGATATTTATAAAAAATACTATTTCTCCGATTAAAATAGCTACATCGGATATCAAAAAAATGAATCCTTCTAAAAAATATACTGCGATAGAATATCATAATAAAAAAGATGAAATATGACTATTGATTACCGCGATCAATGATCTGAGTGGTAAACTAAGTCTCCAAGAAAAAATTAGAAATAGATTGCTAGCAGACATATCTCACGAGCTAAAAACACCCATTACATCGATACAGTGTTATCTAGAATGAATACTTGATGGAGTGATTAAGCTAGATCAAAAAAATCTGAATTCTATTACTGATGAAATGACTCGTTTAATATCGTTGGTAAATAAGATTATGGATTACGAAAAATCAGAACGAGAAAAGTTTGTGATGGATTTTTCTCAATTAAATATTACAGAATCCATGAAGCTTATAGTCGAGACACATAAAAAGCGACTCAGAGAAAATAAACAACGGATCAAAATAACCGGAGAGGATGATATGATGTTAAAGGTTGATGAAAGCTTATTTAAACAACTCGTACATAATATTATCGGAAACTTTTTAAAGTATGCTGGAGCGAAAACACTGTTAAAAATAAATATCACAAAAAAATATATTGATTTTTCGGATGATGGTGCATGAATTAAATCATCTGAAGTACCATTTTTGGTAGAGAAATTTTATCAAGGAAATATCGAAAAAACAGGTGATCTCGATGCAAGAGGTATCTGAGTATGACTCAGTATTACGCGTAAGATTATTTATTCCCATGATTGGAATTACGAGATTCAATCAGATACTGGGAAGTGATTCCGTATAAAAGTGTTTATTTAGTCTTCACAAATAATTCACATTCGTTTCTTGATTTTATGACTGAGTTATATATATTATCATTACAGTGTTGAAAAAAGAGAATATATATTTTAAAGCCTTAATAGAAATATACATTCTCAATTTTTTCGCGTTTACATAATAATATCCTACTTTTGTTTTTATATCGTTTTATTATTTGCTTGAGTCTATCTTGTTTTTTTTGTATTCAAGGAGTATTTTCCTATACTTGAAATTCTCTTACTATAGAACAAATACAAACAAATATACAAGAGTTGCATCAAACAAATATAACGCTTGATGCTCAGTTGCAAGAGTTGCAAAATAGTGAGCGTATTCGCTGATTTTTTAAAAATAATCTTTCCGAAGTTGAACTAGAAGAACTCAGTATTATTATTAAAACATATATAGAAGAAAGGAAAAATCACCATATAGATGAGCAGGATAAAACTATTCTATTGAAAAAAAATCTCTATAAAGATATGATCCCCTATGTAGAATTATGACAAATGGAATCATATTTGAATTATATTCAGGATGATGCTAATATTATTAAAAGACAGGGACAACTATCAAAAGAATTATCTAAAAATCAAGAGCTTCTTGAAAATAAAGTAGATTTTATAGAGACAAAAATCACAGAGCATAAAAAAACATTTTCAGCAACACTTCGAGATTCTATTGATCAAAAAATAGATCAAAAAATATCTTTATTACGAGAAGGTTCAAAATTTTCAACTTTATCAGTAGAATCTAAAATATCTGTTCTTGAAAAAACAATTCGAAAAATAAAAATTCGAATATCTAACGTAGAACAAATGTCTGACAGAACAGATATTTTAGAAACCAGATTAGAACTGTTTTATATTATACTGGAAAAAATAGAATCATTTAAAAATGAAATACAATAAAAACACTCTCTTATATTCAAGAGAGTGTTTTTATATCTTCCAATTAAAATATTGTTCTAGGTTGAGTCGCTCATCATCATATTTAAAGAGTTTTCCATCTTTTTTGAGCATTTCTAGTACCTCATCTACTATTTTTTTTGATACATTTTCTCCATATAGATTTGATTGTTTCATTTTTGGATTTGCGATGGCTCATTTTGTTATCTCTGCCATGAGTGATGCATTAATAGGAGGAGCAATGATGTTGGCTCCGGACAAAATAGTTTCTGTTCTATCTGATCCAAATCTATAGGTGACACATGGCACTCATACTATATTA
>CAZFWS010000047.1:4112-6109 GCA_964522625.1 uncultured Candidatus Peribacteria bacterium
ATACGTAATTCTTTATTTTTAATTATTGGTTGGTCGTTTTCCTTAAATTCATAAATATTAGCTTCTTCTTGCATAGATCCACTATCGGTTACCACGGCTCCTGCTACACTGATCATTTCTATCACTTCAGCGTGGTGTGCGAGTGCTGGTCCGTAGGCAAAGTTATCTGGATAATCTATTTTTAACTGTTCTATATCGTCTCGAAGTCCATAGTTATCAATGGCAAATTCAGAGGCATAGAGTCCTAGAAAACAGACATATACTCCGTCCTGAATAAGTTTTTTGATAGCATTATATATAACGAGAAATCGTTCTTTTTTTTCAGTATTTTCTCTTCTATGTATGGTGATGAATAAAAATGGTTTTCATTTCATATTTGGAAATTTTGAAAACGCATCTACATTTTTTATTTTTTTCTTTGATATTTCTATGGCATCAGTCACCGTATTTCCAACTACTTTAATATGTTCTTTTGGAAATCCTTCCGCTAGCAGTGTCGTTCTGTAGAGATCTACTGGTGCTGCAAAAAGTCCTGTTGATCATTCTATAGCACGGGTGTCAAATTGTTCTGGATAGGGTTCTATGCTTCCCTGTTCATAGAGATCAAAATTTTGCAGAGCACTATAGTATTCTTCCCAGTTAAATGTACCAGCTTCATAATCTTGAAATAACGTGTGATAAAAATCTTGATGAGGGGTAAAGGTTCGTATTCATGCTTCGACATGCACGACAGCAAATTTATTCAGAAATGCAGCTTTATCAGCAGTGGTAGCTGTCATAGTATCACCGTGTACGTATGGAACAGGGATTTTTTTATACTCTTTTGAGAGTTCAACGAGGATATCTCATAGTCGTTCGATAACCATAGAGAATTTTTTGTGGAGTTTTCCAGAGATATTTAAGTTGATATCTACATGCATATCAAATTCAGCCAGTACTCATTTACTGAGATTATAGTCATAATGTTGACCAGTATGAATAAGAACCACGAGCTCTTTTCTACTTTTAAGTTCTGCGTATAGTGGTGCTTGTTTAATAATATCTGGTTTAGTAGCTATCATTATGATATGAATATACTTTTTTTCACTATTTTGTATGTCTTGCCAAAAATTATCTCGTATAAATGTACTATTTTCCTGCATAAAATTTATTATATGATATGGTCTTTAAAGAGAGTATATAGAAAAGAATATAAAATCAGAATTTTTTTTTGTATATTCTGGGTTTTATATATAATTAGGGGTATTATATTTTTAATATTTTATAGTTTATGATACGATTTATCGTTCCTATTTTGTTACTGATTGTTCCGATAGTACTATTGTCTAACATGTGACTTTCTGGTTTATTGCCAGCTATTGTTTTTGATGCTATTTTAATCTCACTTTCTATTCGTATTGTTTCACCAAATACGGTAAAAACAGTAGAATTTTTAGGGAAATTTAATCGTATTCTCAGACCAGGTTTTCATTTTATTATTCCATTTTTAGAATGGACAAAAAATCAAGTTCTCTACCGACGAAACTTCCCTGTTGAGGTTGAATGAGTAACCAGTGATAATGTTACAGCATATATTGGTCTCAATGTTATTTACTATGTTTCAGATGATAATGTTGATGGTGTAAAATGAGCAATATATAAATCAGTATACTCTATTGATGATCCTCGAACGATGATGAGATCAACGATTGATGAACAACTTCGAGGAATGATTGTTGCATTTACGCATAAACAAATCTTTGCGAAACGAGAAGAGATTTGAAATGCTATCGAAGAAAAACTTCGAGAAAAACTCGGAGGATTTGGATATAAACTGGATTCTATTCAAGTTCGAGATGTAAAACTAGAATGAACGGTTATGGGGGCCATGAATAAAGTGGTTGAATCTGCAAAACTCAAAGAAGCAGCTATGAATGAAGCCGAAGCACAAAAAATTATGAAGGTAAAAGAAGCCGAAGCAGAAAAAGAAGCAAAAATACTTCTCTGAGAAGGTATGG
>CAZFWS010000048.1:0-6060 GCA_964522625.1 uncultured Candidatus Peribacteria bacterium
AACAAAAACCCACGGTTTACACCGTGGGTTTTTTACTGCCTATTTTTTGAAAACTAGACAATCAATGAATGAAGAACACATAACCCTATAGAAGCAATTACAAGACAGATAAATGCTGTGGAAAGACCACTCTTCATCCATCCCATAAAGGTAATAGGAGTATCTGTTTGTTCTGATTTAGATACCACAATAACATTGGCCGTTGAACCAATAGGACTCGCGTTTCATCCAAATCATACCCCAAATACCAGTGCCCACCAAAGCAGTTCTACTCAGTGAAGCTGAACATCATACTGTAAATACGCGATAATTGGAAGCATGGCTACCGTCATTGGAATATTATCCACAATCGCAGATAGAACGGCTGATACCCAGAGGATAATCAGTGCCGTCATGAGTATGTTATCCTCTGCACCAGAAGTAATCAAGTGAGCCAGTTGTTCGAGCACACCAGCGTGTTCAAGTCCTCATACAATCACAAAGAGTGCTCCAAAAAACATGAGTACGGATAGTTCTACTTTTTCGAGTATTTTTTGTGGATCCTTGGTTGCAGAAACCAAAATCAGAGCGAGAGAAGCCCCAATAATAGCTACTACTGATGGAGCCATATGAAGCGTATGATGGAAAAAGAATAGAATCACAACTAAAATCAGTACTCAAAGAATTTTCTTGAGTGTTTTCATATCTGTAATAGCCTCTGATTCATTCATTTTCATCATTTCATCAACACTATTTTTATCCGCATCCTGTTGAAATTCCTTTCGAAATACGAGCCTCAAAGTAAAGAGCGTCGCAAACCACGCAAAAAACACAATAGGAAGAGAATGAATCAAAAAGTCATTAAAACTGAAACCAGCCTCCGAACCAATCATGATATTTGGTGGATCCCCTACCAGAGTAGCCACTCACCCAGTATCTGACAACAGTGCTTCAGCCATCAAAATTGGAGTCGGATTGAGTTTTAATATTCGAGCAATAATCAGTGTAATAGGCACAATCAAGATAATCGTGGTAACATTATCGAGAATGAGCGATAACAGTGTTGTGAGTGTTCAGAGTGCCACGGTTAACCTCCATAGATTTCATCCTGTCTTTTTAGCAACCTTGATTCAAAGGTATTGAAATGCTCCTGTATGCTCTAAAATAGCAACTATTACCATCATACCAAATAACAGTCACATAGTATTGAGATCGATCGCATGTTTCGCATCCTCTGGAGTATAAAAACCAAAGAACATACCAGCTAAAACCATGACAACAGCTCATAAAAAGGCAATAACCGAACGATGTATTCGTTCAGAAAGGATAATGATAAATGTTATCGTAAAAATAATAATAGAAATCCAAAAACTGAGAGTGATCGGTGATGTAATAGTTTCTACTGCGTGGGGAATCATTTGGGGATCAATCATGGGAAAAAGAAAAATTTATGAAGAAATAAAAAAACCTTTTTTGATATATATTATCGACATTTTGAGGTATCGAATCACATCTGTTTTCCAAGCATTCGCTTTACTTCTTGTCTCGTTACGATACCGATAGGTGTATCATGTTCATCGAGCACAGGAATACGTGATTGTCTTCATTCAGTAACTCTCATAGCAGCATCTAAAATATTGGTAGTATGTTTGAGTGTTTTAGGGGTTTCCAACATAAAGTATTTTACCTTTTTATGCTTATTATCAGCTATAAAATCTGAAAACATTTCTGGTGTTACAAAGTTTGCTACACTGGCCTCCCTATTTCAGATATATTCTGGAGTAATCGTCTTCATGAGTGTTACAACATCAACACTTCATTTTAGTTTTCCATCTGAGCATACTACTAACAGTGCATTTACGTCTTGTGTTACCATTGTTTCAACAGCTTGTTCAAGCGTAGCATCCTGGTCTATGGTAACAACCGGTCGCATAATATCAACGATATCCATAATAGGTATATATTATTGAAAATTAAAGTGAGCCAATGTTAGTTTTTTTTAAAAAAAATGCAAGGAAAAAAACAAAAAAAAGCCTCATATTATGAGGCTTTTTTTTATTGTTCTTGTTGTGCTTTTGCTTCCGCTTGTTTTCGCATTTTTTCTTCGTGTGCTGCTTTTTTTTCTGCTTCTTTTTTCTTTTTAAAATCTTCTTTTTTCTTTTCCCATTCTCCTTCTTGTTTTTCTACGTCATCCATCATTTTTGATATTTTTCCCTCTACACCACTCCGTGCTTTTGAGTATTTTTCACGACTTACGGTAAGTATTTTATTATATCTGGCTGCAAATATAGCTTCATCCTTTTTATTTGGAGCAAAGGTTCCAGCTGAAAAGGTAGGTGATGGCATACCGTCAATCAGTTGTTTGAGATAAATATCATATTTACTCATGCTGATAAGATCGTCGGTTGAAACATCTCATGATAATACTTCTTTCAGAATACTCGCATCATGAAATCATACCTGAAATGATACGATACTTCATACATTCCCAAATACAGCTCCCCGAACACTTTCCTGCATCTGATCAATATATTGATTGGCCATAACTAGATTCAGCTTATATTTTCGAGCCTCTGATAATATAGTCGCAAAACTATCGGTCGCAAAGTTCTGAAATTCATCTACATACAGATAAAAATCTTTTCGTTCAGATTCTGGTATATCTGCTCGGCTCATCGCATCCATCTGGAATTTCGTAACCATCATCGCACCTAAAAGAGCTGAAGCATCTTCTCAAATTTTTCATTTTGATAGATTTACGATGATAATTTTTTGATTATCCATGGCCCATCTGACAGAAAAACTATTTTTTGGTTGGCCTAAAACATTTCTCAAAATCGTACTTGATAAGAACTGCCCTACCTTATTCAGGATAGGTCCTGCTGCTTCTACTTTTTGATTCGGTGCCATTTTAGCAAATTCACCGGTCCAGAATTTTTTTACAATTGGATCGGATACTTTTGCCACGACTTTATTTCGAAATACTTCTGAAGTGAGCATCAATGGTATAGAGATCAAAGTTGTATTTGGATACTCTAAAAGGGCTAAAACCGTATTTCGAAGAATATGTTCGAGTCGTGGCCCCCAACTGTCTCCAAATATTTTTTTAAATATTCCGACTAGACCTGATGCTACGAGTGGTCTATGTTCCGGCTTCACATCATCGAGCATATTAAATGCTATCGGCCAATCGGTATCTGATGGATCAAAAATGATCGTTTGATTGGTTCGTGATTTTGGAATAAATCCGATCACTGTTTCAGCCAGATCTCCATGTGGATCAATAACAGCGACTCAACGGTTTTTTCGAATATCATCTATAATCATATTTTCAAGTAGAGTCGATTTACCCATACCGGTTTTCCCAATAATATAGACATGTCGTCGTCGGTCGTTTGGTCACATACCAAAACTCATATTAGTCCCTCGAAAATTAGTCTTTCCAAGTGGAGTCAAATCCGTTTCGGGATCAATATTATCACTTAAATCTGGATCAATAATAGGCAGATTTGATGGTGGTTCAAAAGCTCGTGCAGATACCCAGTTAATTTGAGGAGTTTTTACGTAATTCGTGGGAAAATGTACGAGTCATGATAACTCATTGGTAGAAAGAATAATTGTATTACTGAGTTGTCTATTTTTAAATGATTCCACGACATGTTCATCAGAACTCATCGTTTTGAATTGAAATGAATTCTGTCAAAAATTTGAAAAAATAGCCAGTGTAGAATAGATCTCTTTAATAGCTGAACGTGCTTCCACAGGATCTTCCCCAGCATGTGCAATTACCACACTCGTTTCATATCCATTCAGAGATATTTTATTAAATATTCCTTTGGGGATTTCTATATTTTTTCCATCTACTGCTCGAGTGTTTTCTGCATTATCATCATTTTTATCCACACTTTTTTCTCCTGCTTCTGCCTGAGGTTCTTCGGGAGTAGAATGAGAAAATATAGCGGAAAGCATCTTCCCGATGAGTACAAATGGAAACAAAACAATTTTAATATATGGATATGCTGGATGAAGCAGAATATTTTTAACGATTTTTGGGTATTTTGAAGTCAGTACTTTTACCGTATCTGAAAGATTTTTTTTCCAAACACTATCATGTGCTGGAGCAAAATTAATCTGAAGCATATTGAGTGAATATTTCCCAGTTCGCCCAAGTGCTGCAGTAATAGATCCGTATGGATCCACGGTTTCATTTGATCCGTCTTCCTGGAGTTCAGTAAAACTTTTAATTGGATAGAGTTGGTGCTTCGTGAGCCCCGCTTGTCCAACAGATATTTTATCACTTGGAATATGTTCTAAATAATCCCCTACTTCTGATATTTCTACATCGGTATAGTGTGCGTAGACTTGATTGGTAATAAAGTTTTTATATTTTTTTGGCACCACGAGAAAAAACCTGATTCTGTTTCAGATTTTTGTGATTTCGAGTGAAAATGATGGTCGATCGGTATTTTTTTTTGCAAACCATGAAGTTTTTGGGAAGTCATCATAGACTTTATGCAGTACGATCAGTACATGCTCAAAAACTCAAGGTCACTTTTCATTATTTCGATCTACCAATACTTCGAGTACGGTTCTTTCCATGTGTATATCATAGGAGGTTAATCTCTGTTTCGACATTTCTATGTTGTATACTTCACATATCTCTCGTAGGTGACGAGGATAGAAAGTAGCAACAAGAAGCAAAAAAGAGTATTACAAAAGATGTCATGTATTATGGTATCATAAATAGCAGAGAATGCAAAATTAATTCCCTATTTTCATTCCCCATGTTCCATGCAGACTACACCTGATTCGGATCTCATATTCATCTAGATCATCGATATCAAATTCTGCGGATGCTTCGTCATGTTCATCAAGGAATTTTTCTTCTACCACATCACCATACTCATCGTGCAGAGCTATCGTAGTAATTCTGTGATCATCTCCCATAGGGTGTGGTTCTCTTCATACTCGTACTTGCAGTTTCCCATTTGGAAGAATTTGCCTCACTGGAATATGTAACAGTTCCATAAATTCTTCATCATTGGTTTCATCTATCATATTCACTTCTTCTTCTATAACTTGAAATGTTCCATACTCATCACACCCTGGACACGCAAAATTATCATCATACCTGGTTCCAGGTGCAATGTCATCGTTTTTTTCTCCCATTCATTCATCATATATATATCGGCAGTTGGTGCAGAGGTAGCGCATAGGTTAATTGAGTTTAGTGGTATGAAGTGTGAGTAATAGAATACTTTTAAAATTATTTTTAGCTATTTATTCTAAAATAATCTCCTCTAAAAGTTCAGGAAAAGCATCAGTACCTAAATCATTAAAACAAAAATGACCATAATTTTCAAAAACTTTCACCTGAATACTTGGAATATTATTTTGAATGATTTCTAAACTATCCATAACATCCCTATCATCATTTGTACTATTAAATATGATACACTTTTGTGTTCTGCGTATAAACTCTTTATCAAAATCAAATACAAAAAAGTCATTCTGTTTTGTATTTTCAGGATCTAACCAAGGTGCTACTAAAATAACAGCCCCTACTTGAATATTTTTATTTTCAGACAACCATCGTATTAAAAAACCTCCTCCGCATGAATGTCATACCAATATAGTATCCTTACCAATATGATTTTTTTCAAATTCTAACTTCCATGCGGTATAGTCAGGAGCATATGAGTGAAACATTTCTGGAGTGATTGTAGGCATATCTCTTATAATTAGCTGTTTCTGAAGCCATGGTATCCAATGACTATTACTTGCAGATGGATATTTATCTGAATAATATTCTTCTCGGCTACATGTACCATGTAAAATAATAGCATTCTTCATATTGCAAAGTTATTATAATATATACATTCATACTATTGATTTCCCTCCCAAAGTAAATACTATTAGATTCATGAAAAAACAAATATTTACTGAGCATCATCACGAACAATTCAAAAGTATTTTTGGTATCAAAAATACTGCTTGAGAGTGGGATACAAAATATCTGAAGAAAACACAGAAATATATGTCTTATATTTCATGGATACCGTGAATTATGATGGTCGGAGT
>CAZFWS010000049.1:0-6011 GCA_964522625.1 uncultured Candidatus Peribacteria bacterium
TCCATCTCATATTTCCAATTGAATAGCTTCACCCACACGAACCCTATTCCAGTCTGAGTCATATTCACTATTTCATAATCATGCTGGGGGCAGTAGGGATCAAGTTGCATTAACATGATACCATCCATCTACAGGGTCTGTTTTTTCCAATACTTCACCACCATTCAAAAGAGCTTTTTCAACCCCGCTATAGGCCTGATAATATGATTTTGCACTGTGCTCAATTCCCGAAACACTGCGTGAATATGGAATAATATGATCCAAAATAAAAATGGTAACCAAGGTCATAATAACCACTATCGACATAGCAATAACCAGAGAAAATGCTTGTGTATTTTTTTTCAAAATAGAGTGAAAATTAACGACTTAAAATAGGAGAGAGTGAGATAGTAGTAGAAAAATCAAGACTTTGCAGGGTTCATTTTAAAAATTTTCTCGAATGCCAGGAAGGATATATTTCAAACTGTAATCGTACATAGGGAGCAATATCAATTCATGTTTGCTGCCAAGCTAATTCTGAGTCCATATGAGGGTAGGCATATACCTGAAAATTGGCAACATGAACCGAGTCAGGAAATAATGGTTCCCAGTATGCATCTCTGTCAAAATCTCCTGCTAATACATCTGTCCCCCCAGTGAAATCTGGATGAATATACCAACTGTCAATTTCTCCATCGTACTGTTGTGTATCAGAAGCGGATTCATCATGATCTAAACCATAATCACGTCACTGAAGTTTTAAAAATTCTATGGTACCTAAACATCCATCCCCGGTAGTCCCGCTACATGTAACAGTGCTCGGAGCATTTGGATCTGTTCTCACTTTCCATCGAAAATAGGTTCTCTCGCGTCGATCAGCAGAAATCAAATACAGCTCATGGACATTGCTTCCAGATGTAAAAGTGGATGGCCCAAATCATACATATTCATCGTCATAATCTCAAATAATATTCCCGTCTCCATCTTCATCACCAGGGGTTCCTCCATCACTATCTGCATTTGAGTTATAATCTATAAACTGCAATGCATACTGACCATATCGTTGATGTTGCCCAGTATAATCGACTCATCATGCATTATGTCATGCAACACAACCTTCCCTAGGCATCGGATCACCTATATTACTGCGACACACATACCAATTATCTCCGTACACATTTGTTCAAATATTTCCATTATTTCCATAATTTCAAAATCCGCTTGGTAGTGTATAGTATCCATTTGTTACTCAGCTTCCAATAACAGATCGATTAAAATACTCTTCATAATCGAGCGTTCCTCAGGATTTAATCATTTCAAAAAGTTTTTCTGTGAAATAAAAATTTTCTTTTTGAATATTTGATTGTTGGATTAAACGAGACTTTCAAATCATCACTGAACTCAAAGCCTGAAATCCTCATATCATAATAAGTGAAACGATCAAAACACCTATCATAATTTCTATGAGAGTAAATCCAGAGGAAGAAGTTTTTTTCATCATATGTGTGCAACTATTTTTTAAAAATATATCGGAGTAGGTCTCATGGAAACGAGGTCAATTTATAGAAACTTGGATTTTTCCAAAAGTATGATGGCCATACGCGAAAAACAAAATCTTGAAATTGAAAAAAAATATTTTTCTGCACTTTATGATTTTTGAATATACATCAAAAGGTTCGAAAAAATCAGAGAAAAAAGCTCAAAATAAAAGCACTGAGCGTAAAAAGTGAATTATGAATTATTTTTTTTTGTTTCATCGATTCATAAAAATATATACCTGTGAGGATTATAAAGTATTTCAAAAAATAGTAAACAGTATTATGCTTTACTTTAAAAGAAAAATACGTAAAAATTTTTATATTCTCAACTGAGAATATATTTTTGATTCATCTATACTATGCAAACCTATAAAAAGAACTCTCTTCAACGCAATAAAAAACAATTATTTTCTTTTTTTTCATGACTCCAGTTTACCATCACTCACTTGAATATATATGCTCAAATAACACTTCTGGGAATGATATTATGAATCGGTAGTTTATTTTTACCATGGTGATGAGAAACACAACGAGATATGACATGGAATGCCTATAGCACACTCAGTGGAGGAGTAGGATATATCATCATCATATTACTCTGTATTGGTGGATGTATACTGCTATCACAAAATAAAAAACAAAAAATAAAATTTTCAATGAATATGATATATAACGATCATACGGTGCTCCTATGTATTTGAATCTGTTTTTTAGTACTCAACACAGTAGCTACCCTCTTTATATCATGACTTGGTCAATATTCAACGGGTGTGGTATATGGCTCTGGAATACCGTTATGATTCAGTGCAGCAACCATTATTATCATAGGAAGCATCTGAATACAAAAATTATATAAAAAACATCCTATGGGAACCATTATTAACGAATCTCAAAATCAAACACAGCCATAAAAGTATTTTCAGATTTATAACTCTATTGTTGTCAATAGAGTTTTTTGTTCAAAATTTCTATTATCTGGTATACTAAAAGTAATATTTTTATTATATGTATTTGATATGTTTGATCCATCAAAACTTGATCTTGATCCTGAAAAAAAATCAACACCTGGAGCAAAAGACGCTCCTCTTGATGCTCCAGAAGTAACTCCTCAAGATCCTTTAGAAAATATGGTTGAAAAAAATACTCCCACTGAAGATGTGACAGAAGCAGAAACGATCACAAAATCAGATCCAACAATATCAAAAGAACCTGATGTAGTACTCAAAGAAGTCGAATCTTCTGAACCAGTAACTCCTCCTGTTTTATTTGATATCAATATCACAAAGCTTCATGATATTTTGCATATTCTTCTCAAAGAAGAATATGATTTTGCGACGCTCGAACCAAAACAAGAGCATATAGAAATCATCTTTAAAAAAGATAAAATCAAAAAAGATACAAAAAATATATCCTACCCAACCTATGCAAAAATTCTCATCGAATCAAAAACTTCAAGTGGTCTCGATGTCACCGTATCAAATGAGCAACAAGAATGATCTCAAGAAGTCCAAATAAACAACATGACCTACGCTCTTATCTGCAAAGTAGTACCCAGTACTCTCGGAGAAAAGATCTTTATCAAAATAAAAAAAGTACAAAAAAAAGTAGCGACTACTAAAAAACAACCGGTCTCTATTGGTCAAATTATGACATTTCTCGGAGCAATTTTATTTGTTGCTGTGATTCTCGGAGGAGGGTTTATTAGTTTTATTGCCCTCAACGCAAAAACAGTTCAGGATGTACAGTTTTTTGCCTCTCTTGGAATAGATTTATGAGAAATAAATAGATTTATTCAGTCGATCGTCACGATCAGTTTTTCCATACTCGTCTTCTTGGAAACCATTTTTCTAGTTATTTATCTCTTTAAATTTGCCCTCACAAAAAAAATCTTTAAACAAAAAAAGATTCGCTATGGGCTCATCGCAGCATTTTTCTTTATTATTACTTTTATTACAGCCAGTAGTTGGATTTTTATCGATAAAGTAGTAGATAATCTACCAGATTGGGAAAATAAATCCAGAGGAGAAATACAACTGTATTATAACAATAGACTCAAAAGTGAGTATTTTGATGTCAATAGTTCTCTCATATCATGATCCGAACAAACCAGTATCATCGGACCAGTAGAAATCAAATATGATCTGAGTGTTCTCGCTCAAAACGAAGCAGAAAAATGATTTGCTATACAAAGATATATTTGGGATTTTTGAGCTAGAAATACACGAGAAACATGAGAAGCCAGCATTATCCATACTTTTGAAAATGCGTGAGCATATACTCCTCAACTGACCCTCATTGGATTAGACTTTAATGGAGATCAAATTGAAAAAACAGTAGAAAATATTCCGAGCATCAATGTAAATTATACGGTCAATATTACAGAAAGAAAACTCGCAAAATCAGGGACTCTGATTGAATTTGATGCAACTGAACTACAAGAACTTGGACAAGTAGAATGGTATTTTATCGAAGATCTCGATACTCCAGCATTTACCGGATATGAGTTTAAAACTCCTAAAAAACAAACCGAACAAGTGGTGGCTATTCATATTATTAGAAATGATACTCCAAGTGATACGATTGATAAAGTATTTATTATTCCTGGAGAATCAGAAAATACTATTGGGGGAAATATTCAGGCACAACGATCTATCGAAAATGATCTTGAATTTGAACTGAAAGTTACAGATATAGCAACTGAATTTTGAAATGGATTTATTGAAGAATACCAGTGGATCATCTGAGACCAAGAAATAAGCACTATCTGAGATATCGACAACCCTACTGAATCATCAAAAATTACCCATACATTTGCATCATATTGAGATCAAAATGTTTCTGTTATCCTCATCGATTCTGCAGGACAAAAACAAGAAATTACTACCACTATTAACATACCAAAAACACTTCAGCTCAAAAATAGCCTCAGTATTACAGAGGCCTGATCAGAAATCGCAAATATCATTTATGAAACAGCTACAAAAGAATATTATATCAGAGATATTGGAACTCCAACTGAAATACAACTGGATGCAAAGCAGGTACGAGCGACAAATTATAAATATACTCTGAGTGAAGTAAAATGGGATACCAATAACGATGGAGACATAGACCATAAAACAAAAACACTCCAACTCCCTCTCTATATCGAACAAGACTATGTGATCAATGTCGAATATGTATTTAAAAATAGGGTTGTACCAAGCGAACTGATATCTGTATTTGAAACGGTCTTTATAGAATGAATTGAAAAAGATGTTATGTTACAATTAGGAGTTACTCAAGAAAGCGAATATGCTCCAACCATCGTCCGATTTGATGCATCTCGAAGTAAAATAAAAAATGGAAATATAGCAAAATTTATATGGGACTATGGAGATGGTATTATCCAAGAAGGAGATGCTATTATTCCTGGACATCGTTATACTGCACCAGGAGAATATGATATTATGGTCACCATTGTCAGTGATACATGAGAAAAACATTCTATCAATAAAAAAGTTATTTTAAAACCGAAACCAGAACGAGCTGAAATAACCACCAGTCTTAAAAAGACAGTCATATATCAAAACATAGACTTCTCATCAAAAAATTCTGAAGGACAAATCAGCTCGTATTACTGGGATTTTGGAGACGGAACTCATTCAACTGAAGCGAATCCAAGTCATTTTTACAAATCTCCTGGAACCTATGATGTCAAACTCACTCTTGATTTTAGTAATAATAATACTCTGAGTGATATGGTAGAGGTAGAGATTCGTGATAACTAATATACTATTTTCAATTCACTCACCGCTCCCCCACATCACACATCTTCTAAATTATATTTCAGTACTTTTGCCAATGTGAGCGAAAGTACTTTTTCTTCTTTGATACAGGTTTCCAGAAAATTTTGTTCTCTTTCTCATAAATTTTGTATATGTATCCCTGCTATCACTCCTCTATTGATTCATTTAAACATCGCTTTATTTTCTCATGATTCACGAATGGGAGGACAGAAAAATATTTTTTTTCGTTGTGCTTTATAATCACTCCCTCTCCAGATTAGGTTTTCTATATTCACTGATACGGTGACCAGAGGAACAGAAAAATTAGGAGCAAAACAATTAATGTCCTCTCGCATGAACCCAAGTGATGTATAATACTCTTCGAGCATTTGAATCTCAGTTCAGAGTGTCACTCCCACGATATGAATTCGTTTTTTCTGCTCTAAAGCGTTTTCAAATAGCTCTGTAAATATTTCTAGCTCATCTGCTGGGGAGTAAACGTTGGAATACATAGCTGGTTTTTGTGCTACCTTTGCGAGTAGGTCTGTATTTTTTCTTTGTTCCAGTAGATCTGCCATATAGATCACTGCAACATCTTGAGGATGTTTAAAGGGCTCTGTAAAATACTCAAATAAAAATGTATTATCTGATGGGTTCGTATTTGGGATGTTAAGAATTTTATTGTTATATATTTTTTTCATTTTTTATCAGTTTTGATGATTGTTAA
>CAZFWS010000050.1:0-6007 GCA_964522625.1 uncultured Candidatus Peribacteria bacterium
AAATTCTACCTGGATCTACGATAAAAACCTGAACGCATGTGATCGAATGATGAAAGGAATTGTCCCGATTTGGTGATGAATCCATGAAGCTATACTCTCTATTAAAAATATTTTTTGATCAAAAATGAATAGAAAATGTCTCTGTAACACATTTAATAGAAAATCTGTATCCACATTTATCTGACCTTGAAAATATTCTCTATGATGCGTATGCGCATTTTTGAAGCATAGATTCACTTGGATCCCACGAACGAGATATTATCTTGAAAAAAAACACTAAACGACTTGAAACTATATTATTATATATTCATACACTGAATATCAATTCAGCAGAAATAGTAGCAGCACTGTGAAAAGAAGATATTAAAAAATACATGGTCGTATTTCAAAATAATGATGAAATCAGGCCAACCGGTGGTTTTATGTGAAGTACTGGACTCGTGAGTATATATCAGTGAAAAATAATCGATTTTGAACCATCAGACATCTATGCATACGAATGGGATATCAATAAAACCTATACCGATAAAATCCCAGCACCTGAAGGACTCAATAAAATCACTCCAACTTTTTGACTCAGAGATGCTAATTACTTTCTAGATATTGCACGCAGTTCTGAAACCATAAGAGACTTTCTCAAGTATGCAGATGTTCAAATAGATGGGGTCGTATATATTAATCAAAACATTGTTCGTGATATACTTCGTATTCTTGGTTGAGTCGAATTTTTAAATCATACTGAAACCATTACTGCTGATAATTTTTCCCCACTTATTTCAACGATAGTAGAAGCAAAATTATCTCAAAAATGATCACTCGGAACACCAAAACAAGTCCTGTTTGATTTTCAAAAAGAGTTCTTTAAAGCTCTGAAAGAACAGAAAAAATACGGAGCATATATAAAAACTATTTTAGAACATATACAATCCAGAGATATTTTTATCTATTCATTTCATCCTGAAATGGAAAAAATTCTCAAAAAACTCCATATTACATGATTTAATCATTATTCAGATACGCTTGATTTTTCATATCCTGTCATGAGCTCACTTTCCGGAAATAAATCAGATAGATATATTGATACCAGTTATTCTAAACAAGTCATTCCATGAGATAATTGTAGCATAGATACTCACCTCACTATTACGAGAAGACACCTCTTTAATAAAACAGATGAAAAAGAGCTATCAGATATATTTGCTCGATACGCTATAAGAGATACTGAAACAATGATGACTATTCAATGAAAAAGCCAGAATCATCAATATATTCGTATACTTCTTCCACCACATGCTATCATAGAAAAACAGGCTGGGATGCTGATAGAAAAACATAAGTACTTTCAAGTCGTTTCATTTTATACTCGTACTGAAATCACTCAAACAACCGAGAATACCATTCAATATACACTTCCAAATAAAACCTGTAGGCCATACCAATATATACTCTACAAACAACCCGGAATCAGTGAATATGCTATGAATTTTTCTGAATGAAAAAATAATTTTGAAATTGTTTGAATCAAACAAAATTTTATCTATAATATAGAATATTAATACATCTCCCTCATGCCAAAAATGAACATTAAAAAATACATAGCTCTCGATAATCCTCTCCGACTCATCTATCATAAACTAAGAGCTATCACTGCAAATATCTATTATAATTTCCCATCAAAAAATATGATGGTGATTTGAGTCACTGGAACCAATGGGAAAACCACTACTTCCAATATTATTGCTCAAGGACTCCAGAAAGCAGGGAAAAAAGTATTTCTTTTTTCAACGGTAAATATTATTATCAATGGAACAGAGTATAGAAATGATACTAAAATGACTTCTCCTGATGCTTTTGAACTCCAGAGACTCTTAAAAGTAGCAAAAAATGAATGATGTGAAATCGCTGTTATAGAAACAGCCAGTCATGGTATTAAAATGCATCGAATTTGGGGGATTGATTATGACATGTCCGTACTCACAAATATTACTCAAGACCATTTAGATCTTCATAGAACCATGAAAGATTATGTAAAAACAAAACTCACTATATTTAAAAATCTCATGACCTATAATAGAAAATGATCTATAAAAAAGACTGCTATTATCAATAAAGAGAGTAATTATGCAGATATGTTTCTAGGTGAGACCTATGATTCCCTCTATACATATGGAAATAACTGTGATGCTTCGATATCTTATATAAACTTACACAGTGATGCTGATGGTATGAAGTTTGATGTTGTAATACCATGAGATAACCTCCATATACAAACTTCACTTATGGGGACATTTAATATTTACAACATTATGGCCGCTATTGGAGTATTTATATCACTCTGAATAGAAAAACTAGAAATTACAAAAATTATAGCTGAAATAACAGGAGTAGCCGGAAGAATGGAATCTGTAGAAAATAATGAATGATTTAATATATATATTGATTATGCACATACGGCAGATGCTATAGAGCAGGTGCTTTCAAATGTTTCTGATATACCATGAGAACACAAAATTATTACCGTATTTGGTGCTACTGGTGACCGCGATACTACAAAGCGTGCTACTATGGGATCAATTGTATCCAGATTATCAGATGTTGTAATTCTCACACAAGATGATGATTACACAGAAAATACAGAACAAATTATAAAAGATGTGCTCCCAGGAATAGAAAGAAAACAATGAGATGATTTCTGGATTATACAAAATAGGGAAGAAGCTATTCGTACGGCTTTGGTCAGCGCAAAAAAATGAGATATTATCATGATTCTCTGAAAATGAGATGAACATACCATGGTGACCAATGAATGAATTATCCCATGGCATGATAAGACGATAGTTCAAAATATACTCAAATGAATTGATGACAATAAGATACTTAATTAATGTTTCCTAATAGTTTTAAACTATGACCCTCTACCTAAAATACCGACCAGTAGATTTTGATAATCTGGTTGGACAAGACTTCATAAACTCGACCTTAAAAAAAGCCATTGCTACAGATAAAACTGTTGGAGCATATTTATTTTGTGGACCACGATGAACCGGGAAAACCTCTACTGCACGACTCTTTGCAAAAACTATTAACTGTCCTCATCAAGTAGATGGAAATCCATGCTTAAAATGCGATATATGTATAGATTTTCAAGAAGAAAGTCTGGTTGATATCATCGAGATTGATGCAGCCAGCCATACTGGTGTCGATAATATACGAGAAATTATTGAAAAAGCTCAATTTACCCCAACACATACTCAGTACAAAGTATATATCATAGATGAAGTACATATGCTCAGTAAAGGTGCCTTTAATGCACTGCTAAAAATACTTGAAGAACCACCAAAACATGTCAAATTTGTTCTCGCTACTACCGAAACACATAAAGTTCCAGAAACGATCATATCCAGGTGTCAACGATATGATTTTAAACGAATTTCAGATAGAGAGATACAAAAACGACTCGAGTATGTTGCAAAGCAAGAGGGAATTACTATTGATGAGCTATCACTGAATTATATTGTTAAAAATAGTGGTGGAGGACTTAGAAATGCTCTTTCACTCTTTGAGCAACTAATAGAAGATAATACTATCAAATATGAAACCATTATAGAGAAACTTGGAATTGTAGATGATGATATATTATCTGGTTTTTATGATAAGCTCATATCAAATGATAGCTCTATTATACAGGAATATGAATCACTAATCACTGATGGAAAAAATATCTCTCTGTTTATGAAGGAACTCATTTTTTATATCAAGGATATCATGATAGAAAAAGTAAAAGAATCAGACAGTATTCATAGTGAACTACATATTTTAGATATTCTCAATGACAGTTATAGCAAAAGTAAACATTCACTTGATGAAACTACTACTTTTCTTGTTGGATTACTAAAAATTACTACTCCTGAAAGTAAACAGACAGCCCCCCCTCAATCCCCCCCTATTAAGGTGGGAGGAAGCTCCAAAAAAGAAAAACCTGAAGCTCTTCCCCTCCTTAACAAGGAGGGATCAGAGGTGGTTAAAAAAGAAGTAGAACCTAACTCTGTATCACATGATGATATAGCAGATATGTTTGGTGATGATACTATATCTTCAGCTCCTCAAAATAGTCCCGTTACCAGTACACAATTCGATACCAATAACTTTATAACACAACTCAAAAAATCATGAGCAAAATGAGCGCTTACTATGGCACTCCGGGGCTCACAAATAACCCTCAGAGATGATTCTCTGACTATTCACTCGAAAACAACTATTGCGCGAAATCAAATTAGTAACAATGATCATAAAAATATGATTCGAGAAACTATGGATAATATGTGATATAGCAATATTTCCCTGATAACAGAATAACTCATGTATGCTACTATATGTCCATTTTCTGGAACTTTTGATGAGCAATGATTAACCTATAAAATAGGAGATCATTGTATAGATCAGATTCAAATAGGATGCATTGTAAATATTCCCCTCAGAGATGAAGAAGTACCATGAATAGTACTCAGTATATCAGCAGATATAAATAGTGACATAAAATTGGATAAAATAAAGAGTATTCTCTCTATTAGATACCCTGAATCCATATTATCCTCTGAACAAATAAAACTCATACAATGGATAGCAGAACAATATTTTTGCCCTATCCATGTAGCACTCCAACTCTTTTTACCTAAAAACCTCAGAGATAAAATTACTAAACAAAAATTCTTAATAGAAAAAACTTCTTCTTATAGCTATAGTCAAAATAATATATCACTCTCAATAGAACAAGACCAAGCATATAGAGATATTCAAGAAATAGATCAAAAAAACATACTTTTATATGGAATTACAGGAAGTGGGAAAACACAAATTTACATGAAACTCATCGCAGATATACTCAAGACATGAAAACAATCACTCCTACTTATTCCAGAAATTGTACTCAATCATCAAGTAGCCCAAAAAATACAGTCGATATTTTGAGATGAAGTAATTATACTGAATTCAACAGTGGCCGAAGCTAAAAAAACACAATATTGGACCGATATATATCATGGAAATGCAAAAATTATTATTGGAACGAGAAGTGCTCTCTTTTATCCCTATAATAATTTAGGAATCATTATTATAGATGAAGAGCATGATCAAAGTTATATTTCTGATAATTCTCCCAGATATCATAGTATAGATATAGCAAAAAAAATATCCAAACAGTATAATATTCCATTCCTTATGTGAAGTGGAACACCGAGTATCCAACAAATGTACAGAGCAATTCAGTGAGATATATGACTGATCCAAATGCTCAAAAAATACAAGTAAAAAAATATAAGAGTGTAGCACTCTTATATTTTTTCATCTTTACTCAAATAATTTCTATTTCGCTCTTCTTGTAAGATATGATATCTATGAATAACTCAGGCTAGGGAAGTACATATAGAGGTAAAAATTTTCTGAGTATTTTCATGAAATCTACTTTTTGATGCACCGATAAAAATATATCATATATGTATATCACCTACTTTTAATGCGGATGATATCACTGAATCACTCAATGTAATATTATATTGTTCTGCAACAATACTTGCATCGGCATTTTGAATTTCAGAAATAGTATTTTCTGTATTACTAGCATCTGTATTTCTCGTATCATATTTGAGAGTAAAATAATCTTTTAAAACAGGATTATTTTCAACATATATCAGATAATCTGAACCAATAATTTCTTCAAATTTTATCAAAAGCTCAGTAATCGTATCTGTGTTCAGGTCTATAATTTCAGAAATCACTTGACTCATCTTATAACTCGCAACAATTTGTTTATT
The DNA here is from genome assembly GCA_964522625.1 of uncultured Candidatus Peribacteria bacterium. Classification (GTDB taxonomy): domain Bacteria; phylum Patescibacteriota; class Gracilibacteria; order BD1-5; family UBA6164; genus JAKVBB01. Next base: position 5,811 of record CAZFWS010000050.1, read on the forward strand.
TGCTGATATCAGGCGTTTATTAGAAAGATATATAATATGCTCAAGGAGTTGAAGTCCAACTTCTAAATGCTCTTTAAGAAGTTGTTTAATACCTCTTCCTGCTTCTATTTTAAGAAGTTCAGTATCTTCTTCTGCTATGAGACTGGATTCTTTTTTTGATGCCTTTATATCAATAGCTGATTCTCATATGATATCTG
>CAZFWS010000051.1:0-5935 GCA_964522625.1 uncultured Candidatus Peribacteria bacterium
ACTGGTTTTATCCCCGGCTAGTCTGAGTCTATAGGTCACCTGTGGAGCCGTCATGATAACATCCATATCAAACTCTCGAAACAGTCGTTCTTTAACGATATCGAGATGAAGAAGTCCCAGAAATCCACATCGGTATCCATGTCCGAGTGCTGGTGATACGCTGGATTCTGTTGTCAGTGCTGAATCATTCAAAACCAGTTTTTCCATAGCATCTTTGAGCTGTGGATATTCACTACTATCCATGGCAAATATACCGGCATAGATAAATGGTGTCACCTCTGAAAATCCAGCTATTGGTTCTGCCTCTTCTGGTTTTGCTTTTGGTCATTCTACTTGTTCTGGTTTCCATAGAGTGTCCCCTACTTTTGCATTATCGAGGGTTTTGAGTCCGGTTACTACATACCCTACCGAACCATTTTCTATTTTTTTATCTGAGGTATATCCTGGTGAGAAATACCCAACATCGAGTGCTTCAATTTTTTTATGAGCATGAAGAAAATGAAGCGTGTCTCATTTTTTAATCTCTCATTGAAATACTTTTACATACGATACTACTCATCGGTATGGGTCATATTGAGAATCAAATACCAGAGCTTTAAGTTCTTGTTTTGACACATCTCCGGTAGGGGCAATGCCTTGTGCTTGCCCTGCTTGATTATTTTCTACATCATTCCCATGTTGGGTACCCACAAGGGGTACCCCTACGGGTGTGATAAAAACCTGTGGTTGACTAATTCGTTCTATCACAGCATCGAGTACGGTTTCAACATTTTCTCAGGTTTTCGCTGAAATAGGAATAATATCCTCTGCTTCACATCCAAGCAGATTAATAATCTCTTCTGATACTTTAGCTACATCTGCAGCTGGTAGGTCAATTTTATTAATAACAGGAATGATATCGAGTTCATTTTCGATAGCCATATATACATTTGAAAGTGTCTGAGCTTCTATTCCTTGTGTAGCATCCACCACCAAAATAGCTCCTTCAACAGAAGCCAGGCTTCGAGAAACTTCGTATTGAAAATCTACATGACCAGGGGTATCGATGATATTCATCTCATATCCTTTCCATTGCATACGAACGGGTTGCAGTTTAATAGTGATTCATCGTTCTTGTTCGAGTTCCATGGTATCAAGCATTTGACCATTCTTCATGTCTCGTTTATCCAGTGTTCCAGTTATTTCGAGAAATCGGTCAGCAAGTGTAGACTTACCATGATCGATATGCGCAATGATCCCAAAATTTCGAATGTGTGAAATATCCATAGTTTTTGACAATTTTTTGTTAAAAAGTGAAAGAAATGTTAAAAAATTCTGGTTGGGATTGTATCTATTTTTTGGGGAAAGTAAAGGAAGTTCATAGATTATATCATCAGATAATTGACAAGAATACATTAATATATTAAAATATAGTATATTAAAATTTATATTTTTTCTATTCTATGAGTTCTTTAGATACTTCATCATTTACTCAAAAAAATACTATAGATCAACTTCTAGAGAGTATTTTTGATGAAGAAATATGGGCATGAAAAGAACTCTGGAAAGCAGCTGAAATCACATATTCATATGACACCTCTCAAATACTCAATGGAAAAAATATTTGTATCAATACAACGCTTTTTGAAAAATGTGGATGACTTGATATAGAAAATTTTTGAAATAAAACTGATACTCAAAAAACAGTAGAATTAAAAAATGCATACCAGAATGCTCATAATATTATTACTCAAAAAATACATGATATACAATCATGAAAAGAAACATTAGCAAATAATACTAATTCTCAAAGTTTATATGGATACCAAGCACTTGAAGAGAAAGAAAAATTAATGCTCTATACTCTTGGTGCGCTTGTTTTTGAATGAGAAAAAGCATGACTCTCAAGTATATTAACACACCCTAAAAAACAAGCTCAAACACAAGATGAACTCAATACTCAAGTCTTTGGAGAAAAAATAAGTTCATCCAAAGAAGAAACTAAATACACCCTTACTCATACTCAAGAGAAGCTTAAAAAATATGGTACAGAAAGACTTTCAGAAAAAGAAATAAGTAGATATACAAAATATTTACATACTCTTGGGATATATAAATGAAAAAAAATAAAGATTCCTTCTCTCTCTATTCCTGAAGAAATAAATGATTCTTTTCTCAATGCAAAAATAAACAAAGAAGATATTATCAATCTCTCAAATATGGGAATGGATATTATAGGGCTCAATAGTGAGCAAAAAGCTGTTATTGATAGCTATGCAGAAAGTATGAGTGATGGCCCTGAAGGACTTAAGATACCCACAACATTTCCTCAGATTCAAATAAGACATTTACTCAAAAACCTCTTTAATCATGAAATAGATACTCACAGTGTCACGGAACACAATAACCAACAAATCATAGGAAATACCAGATGAGCTGGAAGTTTGGAAAAAGATGAATGACTCGCAATGCTCATGGAAAATATGTTTATCTATGGAGAACAAATATGTACAAGAGATCCAAAAACTGGAAAAACTATTATCAATATTGAAATATTAGATCCTCGAATATATATGATTACGACTCTTGGTTGAGAAAAATTATCATGAGATGACCTCGATGATTTTTTAGAAATAACTAAGAAATTATATGGAGATAGTCTATGAGCAGAGGAGAGAAAACGAAGAATATTTCGATGAACCAATGAAGCACATATGAGTCCTCAACTCAAAGATGCGTCATATATACGATGAATGCGAAAAGCCGGAGAACAAATCAATTCCTATATTCTTTCTGACTGAAATGAGTGAATAGATTTTTACGAACTTTTTGGAGGAAAATTCTGATTTAAAAATATAGAGCTATTTCGAAAAATAAAATCTGAAAAACAATCCAATAATATTATACAGCCTTTTTTTCTCGCTGATATGATGTATTTTCTTTTACAAAAAAATATCATTTCTCTTCACGATATCAAAAATAAAAAAATATCAAAAATAAAAAATATATCTTCTGATTTTTTTGAATTTTTACAAAAAAAATACCCCTTCTTAGATTTTTGAATAGAAGTTCAGCAAGAAATACTAAAAAAATTTAATAAAGAAGTGAATCATATCCTTTTCTGAATGAAGTATGCTCTTTTTGAGATTATTGCGGAATCAAATCAAGAAATACAAGAAATTCTACCTGAAAAGATAACAAAACGAATTGAAAAATGACAAAAAAAATCTAACAGATTCCAGCAGTATGGTACACAAAAATAATCCCATTCGGGATTATTTTTTAAAGATTTTTTTAACATGCTTTATAATTCTATCTCTTTTCCTTTGCCGAGGCTCTTTTACTTTTAATATATCTTTATAATATCGTTTAATATATTTATAATCTCGAGATAACTCATTAAAATCTGTATTTTTTAATTTAATACAACCAAGTTTAATAAATCCATCTTTAGTGAGTCAAACCTCTTTTCATAAAAAGCTCTCATTTAAATCTATTTTAAACACAGATGTTCGCTTTAAAAACTTAGCGAGTATGTTATTATTATATCATTCCAATATACCTCTCACAGGAGCATAAATATTTATATCGATACTATTCTGTTTCAGTTTTCATGGTTTAAGTTCTGGATTCACAATATATTCATACATATTTAGATCATATGCTCTTTCTAAACTCTCGAGCCTTCCTCATCATAATCGACCATTAAACTCAATTGTCTTAAAATCTCATTGTGAGTTGATTTTGAATTCATGATGTACAAAAGTATTTTTTATAGCACATGCCTTCACGCTTGATTTTACAAAATTTTTGAGTCGCTTTCATTTAAAATCTTTTTCCGTATCCTCAGTAAGTGTTCGAGTAAAAACAAAATAATCATTAATTCCTATATCTACTCCTAAAACGACCTCAATCGGTTTTGACATAAATACTTCTCAATCATTATTGACATAATAATCTACTGAATAAAGTTTCCCATCAATGAATTCTTCAATAATAAGTTCTTTATTATCGACTCATCTTGCTTTAAATATATCATGAAAACTTTGATAATTTGCTAGATAATCAATAAAATGACTTCTGTTTAAAATTTTATCTACCCCGAGACTCTCAACCCCATCAATTGGTTTAATAATAAATGGATATCATATTTTTTCTTCTATATCTTGAATATCAAAATCCTCCGGAATTCATTTTAAGAATTTAATTCCTAAATTATCATTATATTCCTGTAAGAGGCTTCGTTGTAATGATTTATCACGAAATAACTCTGCATGTTCCGTAAGTGGTTGATTCAGTGATTCTCGTAAAAAATTGACAGTAGAAATAAGAAATTCTAAAGCTGTATTTACAAAAATCACTTCATATTCTTTATTTATATCAAGAACTCGATCTTTGAGCTCTTCTTTATTTGAATAATTATAGAGAAGAATTCAAAATTTTTCTAATTTATTGATAAGATCTTTATACTCGATTTTATCTCATTTATAGAAAATAATATTTTTAATTCCATACTTTTCACTGACCTCTTCAATCGCATCTATCTCTGCTGAAAAAGCATCACTTTTCATTCGAGATTTAGTAACTATGTGGACTATGGCCTTCCGGTGCATATATGTTGATTATATTGTAAATAGAATAGATCTCTTTCTCCTTTTATATGATACTATTCTCTATTGAAATCAATTTTTTAATTAGCTGAGGCATTATAAAAAGAGTATTTGAAAAGGCAAGAAATTTCTGACAAAAAATGCTATAAATTGTTAGAAAGTTCAATCCATTGGCTTATATTGAGGTCTTCTGGTCGAGACATATCTGATATTCACATATGGTTCAAAATTTGTATAATATTTTCTTTTTCATATCCCCCTTTTACCAGATTTTTAACCAGTAATTTTCTCGGTTCTGCAAATCACTTTTTAATATGTTCGAGGAAACTATAATCATCAGTCCCCTGATACACATCATGCGATTCAAATAATAACACAGATGATTCCACTTTAGGAGCCGGAATAAAAGATTCTTTCGATACTTTTAAAACTTCAGATACATGACATTTTTTTTCTATAAATAAACTCAGAACTGATGATTTATTTTTTTTGTTTCAGAGAATTTTATCTCATACGTCCTGTTGCATCAGAATAACCATATTTTTTGGAGTATTTTCTACACTATAGAGAAAATGTCTCAGAATCGGTGAAGTAATATAGTATGGAATATTTGCAATCACATTATAGTCAGAAAAATTTGGCTGATATTTGAGTATATCAGTCTGTTCTATATCAAACTGTATACCGGAAGTATCGAGCTCTCATGCTGTAATACGTTTGTGCAGTATATCTACCATATCTGTATCGAGCTCAACTAAATGAAGGGCTGCAGGCTGTTGAGCGAGTAACATTTCGGTAAGTGCTCCGTATCATGGTCATACTTCTATAATATTTTCTCCAGACACTGAAATACTCCGAGCAATAGCAGAGACCTTATACTCATCTACCAGAAAATTTTGTCCCAGTGCTTTTTTTGCCCGAATATGATATTTTTGAAGTATGTCCTGACTCATGATATAGCTGTATAAATAAACAAATTTCATAAAGCATAATCAATTTTTTGACAAACACAAACAAGTTATGCTAAAATAATATTGCAAGTAAGAAGTGGCCACATTATACTTCTAAAATTGCTAGCAATATTTTATTTCATAAGTTAGATATAACTATGATACAAACAAAAACAAAAAGAGTTATCGCTACTCTTGCTCTTGCAGCTCTTGCAATAGCTAATGTAGCAAACGTACATGCTACTCAAATTGGTACAGGTTCTGTTTCAGGAAGTACATCATTTGATTCAGTTATTAACTGGGATGATACATATCCTGGTACTGCTTCTGGTACTGTTTCTGGAATCGTTATTACAGCTACAGTAGAAGCAAACCTTAATATGGTAGTTTCTACTG
>CAZFWS010000052.1:0-5814 GCA_964522625.1 uncultured Candidatus Peribacteria bacterium
TGGAACTTCTTCGATACCACTCCCGAAATACAATGATATGAGACATGAGCAGAATTTATTCATGATGCTGGAGAAATTCAAATTTCTGATCTATCTTTTTGATACGCAGAAAATAGTCCAGTATTCTCAGATTTTAATCTGCATATCCCAGGTTGAAAAATAACCGCATTTGTTTGAAATAGTGGTTCTGGTAAATCAACATTGGTAAAGCTGATCGCATGATATATTCGACCACAAAGTGGGGATATTATTATAGATGACCAGAAACTCTCTGATGTCTCTTTAAAGAGTTATTATAAGGATATTGGTTACTTGACTCAGGAACCGAGTGTGTTTGATGGGACGATATTGGAGAATTTGACGTATGCGTTAGAATCCCCCCAACCCCCTTTGTTAAAGGGGGAGCAAGAGGAAGAAGCAGGGAAAGACCAAGAAATAGGGCAACCACAAGGGTTGCCCCTACGGGATAACACACAATCAACACACCGTAGGGGTACCCCTTGTGGGTACCCAAATGACGAGAATGAATTTGAAAAACACCTCCACGACATCATCAAACTCGCTAAATGTGAATTTATCTATGATTTTCCAAACGGACTTCATACCGAAATCGGAGAAAAATGAATCAGACTCTCAGGATGACAGCGACAACGACTGGCTATTGCAAAAATCTTTTTGAAAGATCCAAAAATTATTATTCTGGATGAACCTACCAGTGCTTTGGATAGTTTTTCAGAAGAACAAATTACCCAGGCTATGCATAATCTATTTAAGGATAGAACCGTTATTGTTATCGCACATAGACTCCAAACCGTAAAACATGCTGATAAAATTTTGGTGTTAGAAAATGGACGGATTGTAGAGGAGTGAACCCATACTACACTTACTCGAAAAAAATGAATCTATAAACGTATGCTAGATCTGCAAAGTGGTTTTTAAGGCATACTTAATCTTAAAAGAGTATATTAAGTTCATCATTAATTTTATAGAAAGACTATGCAACAACAAATATTCGATATTATCGTCATAGGGTCAGGAAGTGGTGGTCTAACAGCTGCTTTTTGATTGGCTGGTGCAGGAAAAAAAGTAGCGATCGTGGAAAAGTGAATGATCGGTGGGGACTGTACGAACTTTTGATGTATTCCATCAAAGGCCTTTATTGATATTGCTAAAAAATGACAGTATAACAGTATATCAGAAGTGCTTTCAGAAGTAAGAAAGAGACGACAAGTTATTCGCGATGAAGAAACTCCTGAGTTATTTCAGAAGCACTGAATTGCATTTTTTGCATGAACGGCATCATTTCAATCAAAAGATACTATTTTAGTGAATGATGAACAGAAACTTCAAGCAAAGCATATTGTCATATCAACTGGATCACATCCAAATATGATAGAAATAGAATGAGTGGATCAGAGAAGTATTTTGACCAATGAACAAATATTTGAACTCACAGATGATGTCAAAAAATTAGTTGTGATTGGTGGAGGATATATAGGATGTGAGCTGGCTGAGAGTTTTGCTAATGCTGGAGTGCAGGTTACCCTGGTACAGAGAAATACTCGATTGGTTCCACATGAAGAGCCAGAAGTCAGTGAAGCATTGTATACACATCTATCAGATAAGTGAATAAAAATATTTTTGAATGCTACTCTGTCGCATTGAAATAACAAAGAAGTTGAGATAATAGATTCTGTGACTCAAAAACAAACAAAAATCCCCTTTGATAACATACTGATATCACTGGGTCGATCTGCTAATATTTCTCAACTTCATTTGGAATGAGCTGGTATCATATCAGATAAAAAAGGTATAGTAGTGGATAGTCTGAATAGAACCAATATAAAAAATATATTTGCGATAGGGGATTGTGTATCTGGAAATCCTCAGTTTACTCACTGGGCGAATAATGAATGACGAGGAGTAGTAAAAAATATCCTGGTTCCAAAAATACTCCGTTCATCTGTACGAAATACATTACTCCCATCTGTTCTCTATACGACACAAGAAGTTGCGAGGATAGGAAAGACGAAACAACAGCTCCTGACATATTTTGATGAACAGGATATTATTACAAAAAAAATAGATTTTTCTGCGAATGATCGGAGTCGTGTGACGGATGATACAAATGGTTTTATCCTCATTCATTTTAAACGAGTTTCAGGAAAGATTCTCTGAGCTACTGTGATGTGAACCGGGGCAGGTGAAATAATAGCTCCTCTGGTTACAGCTATGCAGAATAAGATCTCTGCATATACACTTTCAAAACAGATTTTTGCCTATCCTACAAAATCAGAAGTGATTAAAAAGATATGTGATCAGTTTGTAGTACATACACTCTGACATATTAAGGATGAAGGAAAATATTTTCTCAAAGATAATATACTTCAAATTGCTACAGCAATTATCTGGATCACTCTTTTAACACTTTTTTTCCGCTATAAGACTGAATATAACCTGTCTATTGAACAGATAGCTATCAATATATATAATTTTATTTCAGGAAACCCTACTTTGGGACCACTGATCTATATTGTGTTTTATGCGATTCGTCCGATTGTATTTTTTCCAGCTACGCTGATGACATTTATGTCGGGAGCATTATTTGGTCCATGGCTTGGGATTGCATTTACTTTGATTGGAGAAAATATGAGTGCGGCATTTGCCTATTTTCTCTGAGGAGTATTTGGAAAAAAGATTATTTCACCAGATTCGAGTGCTGGGATAGTGAATAATTTAAAAAATAAAGCGAACAAAAAACCGTTTATGTCTATACTGATGACTCGACTCTTATTTTTTCCATTTGATATGGTAAATTATATTTCAGGGCTATTGAGGATTAAATTTATTCCATTTGTTCTGGCAACATTTATCTGAATTATTCCAGGAGCTTCCGTATTTGTGATTGCTGGTGCAGCATTTCATGGTGAAGAGTTGACTTCGTTTTCTGATGCTATTGCAAATATAGATATTACACTGCTCTATGGTGCAGCAGGATTATTTGTGGCTACTTTGGTGTTGGCAAAAATTCTCAAGAAATTACAAAAATAACTACCTGAGGTAGTTATTTTTGTTTCTTTCATGTTCGGCATTATCTTTTCAATAGTATATTTGTCCGGTTTTTGTATCGTGGAGATAGAAATAATATGGAGAAGGAGTATCATTGAGAGTTGCCTCTATTGTTTCATGGCTTGGGTTTCCAATCGGTGTTTTTGGGAGACCAAATTTAGTACGGGTATTATAATCATTTTTTGTGTGGATATACTTTGTGACCACAAATTTACATTCTTCACTGGTGAGTTTATAGGGATAACATACGGTTATATCGGCCCCGATCATCCATCATTCATTGAGTCGTTTTTTTAGGATACCAGCTACCGTCGATTTTTCAGCTGGATTTTTTTCTTCTTTTTCCACAATAGATGCTAGATTGATCACATCATATATAGTTTTTGTATCGAGCTGAGAGAGGAGAGGGAGATAGACTTTTTTTTCAAAATTATCGAGTTGACTGATGACAAATTGATTCAGTGCGAAATTTTCTACATCAATACTATAGGTATCTGGATACAGAAATCATTCGAGTGAAATGGTTTCTGGAGTGAAAAAATCATAAAACTCTGAGAGTGCTGATATTTTGTCAGTATTGGTGACATATGTTATGTACTCTCCCGTAGAGATAACACCATTACGACTCAGGTATTCGTCGATATCATATATATTCCACCCCTCTAGAATAGTAGTGGATTCCTGTATATAAATAGGGAACTGCAGGGCAGTGATAATGTCTCCTATAGTCGCGTTTGACTGAACGCTATATCGTCCTGTTTGAAGTGGAAATTGAGGAGGGTTCTTTTTGATATAATATTTGAGAAAAAACTCTGAAACTCCATCTACTTTTTCAGCTATATTTATGAATCTATCACCTTCTTTTATAACTATAATAGTTGTTTGTGCCGTAAAGGTCTGTTTTTGAAACGATTCATATTTGCCCATAAAAATTACGAGTATAATAGTAATGATAATAATTATCCCAGTAAAAATTTTTGGCAGCATATATATATGAATGAGTATTAAATTGCTGGCATTTTAATGATGAATTTTCAGGGTTCAAATAAAAGAATTAAATAATATGTTGACATTTATATTTTATTCAGTATATTTCTTGTACTACATTACATATAGAGTTTTTATTAAGCTCTATCTTGTAATTGAATAAAATACAAACAAAAATTTTAGGAGAATAACTATTATGAATACTGATGCGACAGTATATATAACTCTTGGTGAAAATGCTTGGGAATCGGAATCAGGTGACCGAACTGGAGTAGTAGTTTTAATAAAGAATACAGTTGCTACTATTACTTTGAAAGTTAGTTCATTGGATGACATGGAGGCTCTAGTGAATTCCTGGAAGGAATTATTAAAACCTAATTCTAGCAGATCACAATTACTTTCATCTTATGTGTCGGATTATGCTCTTGTATTCTCATCTGCACAAGAGATAATTACATTTTTATCTGGACCTAACTGGATGAAATCTAATGCAATAAATGTTTTTAAAAACTTATCTAAATCTTTGTTAGAAAAAGTACAACCAACTGATTAGCATTAGTTATACAATGAGAGTCTGCTTAAACAGACTCTCATTTACTGTTATAATTGCAACAATTAAATTTATATAAATTGGTATAATAATTCGTAAGAATTATTTAAGCATAAAAACCAAACTTCAAAAAAATTATTTAGGAGAATAGCATGTTAGAAAGAAATCATATTCCCCTAAAAATAAGGGAAATAATAGATTCAATATATGTCTTTACATATTGTATTGAGGAAGCAATATTAGATAAAAAAAGATTTAATAAAGAAAAATGTGAAATGTTGTTCAATAAGTGGGAAAAATTTAAAGATGATAATAAAAAATCCTTTAATGACCATATTGATGTAGACTTAGTAACAAAGGTTGATGACCTATATAAGATTTTTCACCTTATGTATAATAAAATGTATGGTGAGTCATGTACATCACATGGATGGGATGAGCTGAGAGAGTATTATCGACATTACTTAATACAAATTAAAACACGTATTGATTTCGATTATTATTTAAATGAAAGTGATTGCATAAAAATAGATTCAAAAGATTTACAGTCAGGGTCTATTCCTGAATGTTTAGAAGTTATAGATTAAGTCCGCGCTTGCGCGGCTTTTTTATTGGTTTAATTTTGTTTGACAAAAAAATAAAAGATAATATATTTTATAAGTGAAGTAATCGAAAAGTAAACTAAAATAAAATAAAATACATTAAAAGTAAAACCTGGAGGATAATATTATGTGTAAAATTTTAGAAAACTCGACAATGTTGAGGTTGGAAGAATTACTCCAAGAAATAAAAACATATATTGATACTTTAATTATGTCGGAATGTTTAAATGCAAGACTACGTCAGAAATGGAATGAATATATAGATAATATACCTAGCAATCCGATTAAAGTAAGCTTGGCATTCCTGGGTCAAAAACTTGGTGAGGTATTGGATGATCCTCAGAATATGCAATTTAGAGTTGAGTACAATGCATCTTTGCATAAACTATGTCGTGAATACGGCAGTTCTGATCAAATAAAACTATTTTTAGACTCTATAGTATTGAATACACAGTAGGTTATAATCCTACACTTTAAAAAAAGCCCGCGCTTGCGCGGGCTTTTTTACTTCCCATGAGTTATTTTGTTTGACTAAATAATTAAATTATATAGGGCTAATACACTAAATTGTGTGCTACTTTTTCTTTAAATTCCTGTTATAAATCC
>CAZFWS010000053.1:0-5811 GCA_964522625.1 uncultured Candidatus Peribacteria bacterium
TATATCATACTAAATTACATAAAATAATATTTTCAACTCAATTCTATTGCAATTCACCCTAAAGTAAATACTATTTTTTTAATATACCTGTCAGAAAAATATGCAAAAATTCCCCTTTGAAATCATCCTGAACTGGTACCAAGATAATGGTCGTCATGAGCTCCCATGGAGGCTCCAGCAGACTCCTTATCATGTCTGGATCAGTGAAATATTTTTACAACAAACACAGGTAGAACGCGTAAAAGAATATTTTAATAGGGTCATACAAGCATTTCCTAGTATAGAAGATTTTTCAAAACTCTCATATGAAGAATTTTTTCCATATTACAAATGACTTGGTTACTATTCCAGAGCACGAAATATGCTCAAAACAGCTGATATAGTTATGTCACAATACGACTGAGAATTTCCAAATACCTATCATGAACTTATCAGTCTCCCCTGAATCTGACCCTATACAGCTCAAGCTATTTTATCATTTGGACATGACCAAAATATATTAGCTTTTGATACCAATATAGAGAAAATATTTGCACGGTATTATTATGGGAATAAGTTTCATAAACTCTCCAAGCAAGATAAAGCAGAGATTCAAACTATGTTTGAGGGGTTTTGTAGCCCTCCCCCTAGCCCCCTCCCTAGTAAGGAGGGGGGATATGATTCTCTCACCTTACTAGGGGGAGAGATGTCCGAAGGACAGAGAGGGGGCCGCAACATGAATGCTGCCATGATGGACTTCTCTACTCTCATCGACATCAATCAAATACAGCGTATCGATTTTGATAACTATCCACTTAAAAATTCAAAATTTTTAGAGACCAGAGGGAGTTTGGAGATAAAGCCAGAACCCAAAAACCCCCTCAATCCCCCCTTGTCAGGAGGGAAGAAAACTGCAAAAATTATGGTCATACTTCATAAAGACCATAAGCAATATTTTTCGGCTCATCCAGATAATTTTCAAGGTTTTGAATTACCACCATGTAGTTGAGATCATCGGCATTATATACAAGATCTATTTCAAAAAGATCATAGACTTGATCTCTCTGTACGACCTGTTTATAAAAAACTCTCAACACCCAAGTGAAACTATTTTTTCTACCATGCTCAAATACAGTCAGGAGAACATGAGTTTGGAGAATTTAATAAAAGTGATAAATGAGAGTGGGAAGAAGGTTTTTAAAAAATTATTCATTTAATTATGTTTATAGCAGTTCTTGGGGCATTACTTAATGGACTCAATAATATTCTTATTAAAAAATCCCTTGGCTTAAGTCGCGGAGGAGATGGAGTATTTATGTTTTTTTCACAAATACAGTTTTTTATCATTGCCATGATCAGTATAGCATGAGGATATATGATTTTTGATTTTGGAGATAATAATACCTTTATATATACTCTTATTATTATATGTATATGAGTATGAATGTGATATGTATTGCTCTTTCAATATTGCCTTACCAGAGAAAAAGTCAGCGTCCTACAGCCCTATAGTAATTTAGATAAAATATTTACTATTATATTGGGGTATATACTCTTTTCTGATAGTAGTATGATAACATTTGGGGTATCATTATTTGCTTTTATGGTCTTAATATTTTCTAGTGTTGATATTAAAAGTTTTAAACTTTCTAAAACACTCTTTTATTTCCTGATATGCAATATATTTGGAGCCCTTCGAATGATTATTATTGGATACTTATTACTCTCTATGAGTAGTTTCAATTTAGTTTCTCTCTATGCACTCATATTTATTGGATGACTTTTTATATTTTTATGATTTACTGGCAGCTTAAAAAACTTTGCCGTGAATTCAAAACAATTTTATCTCTACCGAATTGGAGCTACTTTTACTTTTGGAATATATTATTTTATCTCTATTTTTCTTATCCAAGAACTCGGAATTGTTCTCACTAATTTGGTATCTTTAGTAAGCTTATGAGCAACTCTTATTATTGGATATTTTATGCTCCATGACACCCCCAGTAAAAAAGACATTACTCTCTCTATCATAGTGGTATGACTGATAGGAGTAGGGTTTTATTTTAAGTAAAAATTTTGTGAACTAAATAAAAACTATAAAAATATTCTCGCATTGCGAGAATATTTTTATTATTTAACATAAAACCCTTTTGGAGGATTAATTTGATTTCCTGGATTATAGATAACTATAGTAGAAGCATTTTTATACTCTCAGACATCTTGTATTCCATTTGCATTGAGGTCCCACCCAGTATTCCCTATTCTCAAAAAATTGAGATCATAGCTTCTCGCAATATCATATTCTGTCGTGATTTCACCTCCTGGAAGGAGATAATTAGATCCATCACCGAGCGCTCCTCCAATAGTATTTCGCGTAAAAATATTTCCTATAATTCTGAGTTGCGTTTTGCTTTTCCCACTAGATAATAATGCCCCATCTGCATAAATCATTGCATTAATATCCGTGACACTATCTTGAAGTTGAATATCTCCATCCAGCACAATAATTCCAACTCGATTTCAAATATTCGTATCTATAATAACATTTCATTTTACAATTAATGTTTCATAATTCACTGGTGCTGAACCCATACGATAGTCTCCTATTACATATTTTATCCCATTAAGTACCTGACCACTACGAAAACCTTTTACTAATTCTTCTGCATTAGTTTTAATATTTTTTCGAATCTCTATCTTATTAATATCAGAAAAATTATCACTCTGTCCTGTAGCAGCTTGTTTTCCTTGTCCTTGAAGGTTCCCAATAATTTGCAGTCCATAGAATACTCCTTCATCATAGGTGATTGGATCATAATCACGTGCGCTATCACTCTCACTAAGAATATATGAAATCAGATGCCCTCAAAGTTGATATCATATATGAGGAACCGTTTGAATTCATAGATCTTCGATATTTAAAATACTCTCTCCATCATGATTCAGTATAAAATCAAGTTCAGGGTTATCATTATTTAACCCTTGTTCATTTTCACTACTCTCTACAACAAAACCATTCCCAGTTGTTGTAAATGAATCTCTAAAATTTGAAATATTATAATTTCCACATGATTCACAACTTTGTTGTATAATATTCAGCAAGGCATGTTGATGCTTTGATAATACCAAAGCATCATCACTAATGCTCAGATTTCCAAAAAATGGCTTTCGAAAGCTATTAGTATTATAAGTATTCGCATATACCTGATGTAGTGTACTATTATTTTCATAGTCTTCGTCCCAACCAGAGAGTGTCATAAAGAATGATTCTGAAAATACTCCTGGTGCTAAGGAATATAATGAAATATTAAATTGACCACTATCGTTAGTAATAGGTTCAAAGATCTCTTTCAGAGCATCAACCCCTGTACCGTTAACCATATTGGTGGTAATGGTTTGAAAATCTCATTCTACTCCAGCCTGATTAAGTCCAGTAATTTTTTTATTATAAAGAGGATTCCCATGTTTCCCAGTGAGCGTTACTTGATACAAATAACTATCAGAATTGTTGGCATAGATTTCATCTAAAGCAGGTTCAACAAGAGTCAGATCTCAAGAAATTATCTCATCATTTGGATAAATCGTAATAGGATACGATCGATTCGCTTCATTTCACGCATCATCACGAACTATCAGATCAACTAGATATTGTCCTGCTCGATACATATCACTACACTCAACCGTTTCATTTCTATCATCATCTCTATTGATTACTCCAGCTGGATTATATGAAGTGTATGTATGCGCATGGTGACATACTTCTGTATTTTGAATATTTCCAGAATAATCACTGAGATACATAACAGATAAATCATAACTTTTGATTCCTGAAACACCATAATTTGTGGTCACACTATCTATAAAAGAAAATTTAAATTGTGTATTATCTGCTTTAAATTGTGATTGTGTATCTAAATCAGTTCATTCAAAATACTGTGATTGTGTATCTAAATCAGTTCATCCAAAATACATTGTCCCAATAGCTGGGAGTCGTTTATCAATTAATACACTTTTCCCATCATCAATAGATGAAGAACAAGTATTTGAATTTCCAGCTTGATCCGAAAAAGTTGTTTGTGGAGTCTGCGTATCTCTATGTGACATCACCAAACCTGATATATTTCCGCTTTCACACCCTGAGAAAGTATCCACACATGATAGTGTCGCGACAACATCCTGATTCGTCCATTCAGATGGATTAAATACATCAAGCCCAGTATACAGTGTTACGGAACCACATGTGGGAGAAGTAGTATCATACTGATATACTTTTTGTTCTCGTATAGGAGAAGATACTCGTTGATTTGGAACTCGTCCATTTCTATATCTCCAAAGTGGATGTCCTCCATTAAATGATCGTCCATTTACAGTATAGTTATCATTTTGATCTACTGTAATTCTACTTCCTGCAAAAGGATTAATATAATTTTCTTGTTGAATATATAGGGTATGTCTTCCATTTATTTTATTAAATTCTTGTTTTCAGGTCACTTGGGAATACTGTCCATTAAATCATGCTGAGACAGTTTGAAAGAGAATAAAGTATATAACAGTTGCTATTCATAAAAGGTATTTCATAATATTAATTATAAAAAAATACATGATTTTAGTATATCATGTATTTTATGTAGGTGCAAAAATCCAGTATTACTTATCTGCTTTTTTCTTCCTAATTCATATATATATACAACCAATTCAAGCAATAAGCAATACGGCAAAAAGGATATACACAAGAAAAAACCATCATCAAGCAAAAATCCTATTATCCTGAGATGATGTATCGAGTACTGAATCCCCTGGAGAGAAAGAATCAACCGAAAATTCAGCTCCTTGTGCAATCAGTTCATCTATTTTTGCAGCATTTTTACTATGAATAGTATTAAAGTAAGCTCGAACCTGCATAATATCTTTTTCAAGTTCAGGAGTGAGCTCTCCAGCATCAATTTTATCTTGAAACGATGCCATTTGAGTATTAAATTCTCATTCAGCTTCGTATTGAGCAGTCATCATTTCCTGAAGTTCTTGGTTGAGTTCATCAATAACAACACTCCCCGTAGAATTTAATAGCTCTGCATAAAGCTTATTTGAATCAAATGATCCTTCAATAACCGTCATTTTATTTCTACTATCTGGGTAAGGTATTACACAATCTCCAAATCGAGGATCAGAATAAAGTAACTCTGTCACATCAAATACCTTTTCTCAATCAAGTTTTTCTAAAAAATCTATAATAATTTCTAGTCGAGCATCATAATCTATGCCGCAGGCATGAAATACTTCTTCTTCTGGAGTTAACAGCTCAGAATTTTCAGTTTTTACCTCAATCAACCGATCATAATTCGGAGTTAATGCTAGTTTTATCCAATCTTGGAATTTTTTATCTGGAATTTGTTCTAATTTTTCAAAGAGCTCAAATGGAAGCCCATCATACATAATCATTCCTTGCGCATCCTGCATTTCTTTGGAATAATCCTCATTTGACTCTATTTTGGCATGTGCTGATGGTATGAGAAAATCCAGCCAATTTGGAATAATGACAGATGATAACGATTGATACTCTCATCAACATTTATCAGGAAGTCAGTACCAAATCCCCCATCTTTTGCGCTTCGTAGATGAAGGATGAATCAATCTTAGACATGTTTCCTCTTTTACACTTCTACGAAAATTTATCATAGTTTGTCCTAATCCTCCTGATTGACCATCGCTATCCTTCATGGCACGCACTTGAAGTGGAAAGGTTTCAAATTCATTAAAATAATCACTCTGGTTATTAAAAGCTACGGTAATAAGTTGAATATTAAAAAATGGTTGATCTGAATAATCTTGAGC
>CAZFWS010000054.1:0-5725 GCA_964522625.1 uncultured Candidatus Peribacteria bacterium
AGAGATTATTAAAAATATTTCCAATACTTCATCTAGAAAACATATTGGGCTTGAAGCTATGAAGGCAGCAAATGATGATTATTATTATTATTGAAATTCTGATACACTAGCTGCTTAAAAAAATATGTTTATCTCTGGTATCGAGATAAACATATTTTTTTATTGTACTTCAGCTAATCCACTGAGTGTATTGATGGTAATCGTTTTTGTGAATCCATTATATCCAGCAACAATTTCGAGGGTATTATGAGTGTCACTATTACAATCACCTCCGAGATTCATATTCTGAGATGTTATAAAAATACTTCCTGTACCCGATATATTGAGATCATCTGTATTGACTCAAATACAACTAATTGATTCTATCTCTTCTCCATCTTGTAGACTTGTAGGAATTTCATTGTAGGTATAGAGCGTTCATCAACTCATATATTGGGTAGAAAAATGATTGGTGGAGATATTAAATTGCCAAGCATCTGGAACGTTGAGGTCGGTTCAGATTCATTGTCCAGTGAGTGCATTATTTCTCACTCATTCGTAACTCCGTACTATATTATACACAAAGCTATCTCGCTTCTGAGTATCTGAAATACTTTTAAAATTAATACTCTGTACTCCAATAGCAATGGTAATTACTATTGCCATCATAATCAGTAATTCTATGAGAGTGAAACCTTTTTTTTCAATTGATTGCATAAAAATTTGTAAAAAAATATTTTTGTATACAATGATGCTATAGACAGTTTAGTCTAAATCATAGAAACACAAAATTTATTTTTTTAATATTTGTTTATGAAGTATACTGCATTTTTGATATCAATAATCTCTATCATGGTATCATTTTTACCTTCGGCATTCGCCCTTGAGATCCCAACTAATATCACTTCAGATAATATCACACAGAGTAGTGTTGATATCGATTGGGGAGATGTTGAATGATCTATTGGATATGTTGTTTTATACGGAACGGATGGTTCAATGAATTTAGGAGGAGATGACTTTTTTCCTGAATCTCAAGTAACACTGACAGATTTATCAGCCGGGAAGGACTATTCATTTCAAGTAGTTGCTGTTGATGAAGCTATTGATGAATTTGAATCAGCAATTATGTCTTTCTCAACACTACCATCTGAACAAGATCCTCTTTCTCTCGATGCTATTGTAGTACATTCTGATACAGAAATTAGTTTTGATTTTAACTATGCTATTGATGAAAATGTTTCAAGTACAGGTATATTTAACATACAATCAACTCAAAACGCTGGAGAACAAATTGATGTTGATACTCTCGTTCGAGATCAAGTAAATCCATCTATTGTTCATGCTGTGTTAGCTTCTCCAATGGCATCAGATCATCAATATCAAGCTGTAGTAGTAAATGTAATGGATATATATGCACGAAGTATTGAATCATGAATTGATGGTGTGGAAAATTTTACTTCACCAACGATACTTGTTGATGAAGATGAAGAAACGATAGAAGATTTTAATGCAGCAAGTGATGTAGTAGACGAAGCTATCAATAACTCAAGTCTCATAAGTGATGAAGCTCTCAGTGGAGAATCAGTTTCAGCAGATGAAACAGAACAAAATGCAGCGAGCGTATGAGCAACAGCTCAAACTCTCCCAAATACATGACCAGAACATATACTGTTATTTATACTGGCTATGGTATTCTCAATATTGTTTTTTGTATATAAGTTTAAAAAAGCATAATATCATCAATATATAAAAACACCACTCATATGAGTGGTGTTTTTATATATGATGTTTATAGCTGATAGGTATGAGGTATCCTATCAGAGTCATGTTTTTCATTTTGATTAATAGATTATATTTTCATACGATGATTTTATGTACTTCGATCATTTCTGATATTTGGTAACTTTTATCTATAATCAGATCTCGCAAATAAATAAAGTTTCCTTTTTTGATGAGTTTTTGATGCGTATTACATATTTTAAAAATAAAATTGAGCTCATTATGTATACGTGACTGTGTATGAATGATTTCTAAAAATGGAGCATTTCTTTTTTGTACTCCAAAAATTTGTTTTCTGAGTAGGAGAACTTCTTGAAAGATTTCTTCTGGTTTTTGAATGGTTTCTTGTGAGACCTCATACAGTCAGGGTACATGATCGAGTCGTTTTTGAAAGAGTTGGTATATTTTTTGTTCAAACAGGTTGATTTTTCGGTACAATAAATATATGAAGACGATAAAGCTCACATAGCAACATATGAGAATAATTCAGACGATAATACTGATAGGTATCATTAAAAAAGAGATATAATATACTGTGTATAATAGTAGCATACTTTTTAAATCAAATCAAACATTGACTCAGCAATAAAAAAACATATACTAGGTCTTGACAAGTGTTGCGAAAATAATGGTATGCAATGCTTTTTTTATTCTTTGATTTTTTATTATGATACAGTTTTTTAAAGACTCTGTCCGAGAATTACAGCATGTCGTATGGCCATCGAGACAAGAAACAAAAAAATACTTTGTTTCTGTATTGGTACTGTTAGTTCTGTTTGGGTTATATCTTTTTATAGCCAATACTGCTTTTTCAGAACTTTTGTTCTTTTTAAACAAATAATTTTATTATATAAATTCGATTTCTTATGAAACTATCACCAGAATGGTATGTTATTCAAGTAGTGGCAGGAACAGAAGAAAATGTGAAACAATCACTTTTTCAACGAAAAGAGAGTTTTGGTCTCGAGGAGTACATTATTGATGTATTTGTTCCAACACATGATGTAGTCTCTATGAAAGCATCTGGAGAAAAAGTAAAAAAACAAAAAAATCTGCTTCCTGGTTATATTCTCGTTCAAATGAACGTAACAAATGAAAGCTGGTACATTGTTCGAAATACTCCAAATGTAACGGGTTTTCTTTGAGCCGGAAATATTCCTGTTCCAGTATCTGGAGCAGAACTAGAAAAACTCAAATGAAAAATAGATGAAAAATCTGAAACCTTTGAAACAAAATATAAGGTATGAGATCTCGCAGAGATTATTAAAGGACCTTTTGAATGAAATAGTGGTGCTATTTTAGAAATAAATGAAAAAAAAGGTGTACTCAAAGTAAATATTAGTTTACTTGGAAGAGATACTCCTACCGAACTTGATTTTTCACAAATTAGAGTCAGCTAATTCACACCATATGAAATACACTCTTCACATTCTTGTTGTACTCATCAGTATGTTTTTTATACATGTTGTTGCGTATTTTTCACTGAGTGATTATAGATTTTTTTGGGAAAAATTAAAAAATACAGATGAAATCGTATATGTAGATACGGATACTATTGATATCGATGATACATTTTCATTTGAAAATAATGAGCTCATCTCAACGACCAATCCGATCGAAACTATCATTGAAGAAACGATTGAAAAAGTTCCTGATAACATCATACAAACAAATACAAAAATTGTTTTATGAGAGAAATACCAGGATATACTTCGCTTATTTTCTGACTATAGCTTCGATACTCTAGAAAGTAATCTCAATTTATTTGATATTACTGATGAGTATCCGGACTATTACTATGAATACTATCATCCGGATATGACGCTCTATTTTTTCCCCACTAAGAGATATAATGATATAGAAGATATATTCTCAGTATTAGCTATCAGTAGTCCATTTGAATTGAATACTGTGAATAATTTTGGAAATCAGAGTAGTTATATAAATCTCGATGAAAATGTTGATGATGGGCAGGTGCGAATCATAATAGAGTATGATGGAATTACTTTTTGATTGAAAATAAAAAAAACTCAATATAATACAGTCAAAGAACTCCTTCTTTGACTCTAAAAAAACCTTAATAATTAAACTTATATATCCTATGTCAAATATTATCTACCTTACAAAAGAAGGTCTTCAAAAACTTCAAGAAGAACTCGATCAACTGAAAAGTGTAAAACGAGTTGAGATTGCTGCAAAATTAAAAGAAGCGATTAGTTTTGGGGATTTAAGTGAAAATTCTGAATACGAAGATGCTCGAAGTGAGCAAGCTCAGGTCGAGCTGAGAATCACTGATTTAGAAGAACAACTCAAACATGTTGAAATTATTGAAGAATCTAAAAAATCTGGGGATAAAGTAACTATGTGAGCAGTAGTAGAAGTTGAAGCTGTCGCTGATAAAGATGTAGTAACCTATAAAATAGTCGGGTCAACCGAATCAGATATTTTGGCTGAAACACCTATGATATCAAATGAATCACCAGTTGGAAAAGCTTTACTCTGAAAAAAGAAATGAGACAGTGTAAAAGTAAAAGCAAAATCCGGAACCTTTGAATACAAGATTTTATCTATTAAATAGAGACCTATGGAGGGAAATATCTTTTATGAAAACATTATTTTAATACCTGCAATTACTTTTTTGATAACGGTATTTTTTAAAGGGTGTATCATACGATATAAAACTTGAAAAATTGATATCGCACGTTCAGTATGAAGTGGTGGTATGCCATCAGTTCATTCAGCTGTCGTTGTTTCTCTCTCAACAGCCATGGCTATTCAACATGGTATCATGTCAGATTATTTTGCCCTCGCTCTTACATTTACGGTTATCATTATCTATGATGCTATGAATATACGATTTCAGGCTGGTCAGCATGCAGGAGCTATCAATACCATTCTTTGAGAAAAGAAGTTTAATGAATCACTCGGACATTTACCATCAGAAGCGTTTGCAGGAACACTCCTATGAATCGCTGTTGCTTGAATTCTTTCAATGATATAATAAAAAAAAATCAGATACATATCTGATTTTTTTTATTATTACTCAACGGTAACACTTTTTGCAAGATTTTGAGGTTTGTCGATATCTCGATCTAAACACTTGGCTATCTCAACGGATAAAATCCAGAGTGGTATCAGAGGCACAAATGGAGCCAGTATGGGTGATGTTTCAGGAAGTATTATCACGTCATCATAGATATCACTGTGCTTATCTCACTCTGTAATGACTCCTAATATTTTTCCATTTCTGGCAGAAATTTCTTTGATATTAGAAACATTTTTCTCCGTCATGATTCATTTGAGATTCAGGACAATAGTTGGTCTGTTCTCGTTAATGAGTGCCAGTGGACCATGTTTGAGCTCTCCCGTCGAGTAACATTCCGAATGAATGTATGACAGTTCCTTGAGCTTGAGACTTCATTCTGCTGCAACAGGGTAGAGAATATTTCTCCCGAGAAAGAACAGTGATTCATATCGTGCATATTTTTTTGCCAGAGCAGTCAGTGATGCTTTTTGACCTAACAGGGGAGTAAGTATATCTGGAAGTTCTGAGAGTTCTTGAATCAAGTCTCGTACCTGTCCTGGTTGCAGGTTTCTTTTGAGCCCCATACTCATAGCGAGCAGTAGGAGAACTCCATATTGTCCTACAATATTTTTTGTACTCGCTACTCCGACCTCTACTCCACAGTGGGTATAGAGTCCCATATCACACATTCGTGCGATCGTGCTTCCAACGGCATTGACCACTCCAAAAGTCAGGCATCATTTTTGTTGTACCATTTTGATCGATTCTCGTACGTCTGCTGTTTCTCATGATTGAGAGAGAAATACATAGAGTGTTTTTTTGTTTGGTAAAAATGTATCATACAAAAATTCTGATGATATACGTACTTCGGTTGGTATTTCAGCGAGGTTTCGAAGCCAGTATTTTCCTACTTCACCCGCAAAATAACTGGATCCAGAA
>CAZFWS010000055.1:0-5644 GCA_964522625.1 uncultured Candidatus Peribacteria bacterium
AACATTCGTCCGAGTACTGCTTCACCAACAGGAACACTAATAGGAGCTTCTGTTGCAATAACATCAAGTCCTCGTTTTAATCCATCTACAGGATTCATCGCAATAGTTCTCACAGAACCATCACCGAGTTGTTGTTGTACTTCCAGTACGACTTTATCTTCTGTCCCCTGTACTTCAAGTGCTTCGTACACAGATGGTACATATCCATCACTAAAAGTGACATCTATCACAACTCAAACGATTTTTGTAATTTTCCCAGTTTTCATAAGTATTGTTATTAAAATTAGTAATTATTTATTTTATTTCTTTGTCGATATATATTTTTATATCTTCTTTTTCATCTGATGCTACGCTGCTCTGTTCGACATGTTTCTTTTTATTTTTTTTCTTGTTTTGCTCATATTCATGGATGCTATCAGCAAGTTCGTGTGAATCATTCTCAATAGGAATATAAAAATATTTTCGTAGTACAGCCGTAATGATTAATACAACGATCATGATAACTATTTGTATTTTATCAAAGAAAGGATCATTAGTGTCTAATAATGGTTTCCCAAGCAGGTCAAGAATTTGCGGAAAAGCAAATGAGAACATCAACGAAACCAGTACAATATATACAATATAGAGCACAATATTAAGACTTACAGCAAAAATAGTTTTCATAACCAATATATTAAAAAAATAATACTTCTATAATACGAGTTTTTTATATTCTGTAAAGAGTTACACATCTTTCATCGATTCTACCCCTGCAGTAATCTCTGAAACTTCTCGAGTAATCATAGCTTGACGTGCTTTGTTGTATTTCAATGTGAGTCGAGAAGCTATTTTATTCGCAGAGTCTTTTGCATTTTTCATGGCAATCATTCGAGAAGAATGTTCAGATGCTTTTGCATTCAGGAGTATATCAAAGAACATCATATCCAGCATCATCGGCATCACATCAGATACCAATGTTTCTGGATCTGGTTCGACATCATATCCAGCAATATCTTGCTGCGTAGGAAGTTCTGCCTCTAGATCGACATGATCTGCGAGTATTGAAGTAAGATATTCTTTAATATCCTTAGATTCAATAGGAAGTGATACTTTTGCGACTGGCACTTGTTTGATGGTATTCACATAGAAATTATAGAACACCACTACTTTTGAGTATTTCCCTGACAGAAAGCTCTCTCGCATGGTTTCAGAAATATGTTTGGTAAATACTGGATCCAGTGTATCGCTAAAGTCTTGCGAGAAATCAGATATGAGTGTATTTCCAGTTCGAGCCACAAACTGTGCCCCTCTCTTTCATACTGCTATAAATTCGAGCTCTTCTCCTGTTTCCTTCATGTATGCGTTTACTTTTTTCATCACATTCACATTATACCCTCCACACAGTCATTTGTTTGAAGTGATAATAACAGCCAATGTTTTCCCAGCCCGTGGTTTTGAAAAGAGTGGATACTCATCTAAGTGATCCTCTATTCGCATAAAGATTTTTAACATCTCCAGCACAAAGTCTCGTTTCTCCAAAGCCAAATCCTGAGCTTTTTTCATCTTTACAGTTGAAATCAGCTCCATCGCTTTGGTGATCTTTCCTGTGTTACTGATCGATCCAATCTTTCGTTTTATTTCTTTTGCGTTTGACATGAAATAGTGTTTTTAAATTATTTTTCTTATTTATTCAATTCTACTACTTGAGCAATAACATCTTTGAGTTTTGCTTCGGTATCATCGATAATTTTCTTTTCTTTGGTAATAGAAGCGAGAATCGTTTTTTCTTCTGCGAGAGCCGTGTAGAGATCTTGTTCAAATTTTCCTACCATGTCGGTTGGAACAGTATCGAGAAATCCTTTTGCACCAGCATAGATAGAACAGATTTGATTTGGAACTGTGATTGGTGAGTACACTCCTTGTTTGAGAAGTTCCATCATTCGAGCCCCTCGGTCGAGTTGTGCTCTAGTTTCTGGATCGAGATCAGAAGCAAATTGAGAAAATGCTGCGAGTTCTCGGTACTGAGCGAGATCAAGTTTGAGCGTTCCTGATACTTTTTTCATCGCTTTTGTTTGAGCTGAACCTCATACTCGAGATACAGATAACCCTACGTTAATCGCTGGTTTTTGACCAGAGTTGAATAGATCAGATTCAAGAAATATTTGACCATCTGTAATAGAGATCACATTGGTTGGAATATATGCTGATACATCACCAGCCTGAGTTTCAACAATAGGGAGTGCGGTCATAGAACCAGCTCCAAGTGTATCATTCAGTTTTGAAGATCTCTCAAGCAGTCGTGAGTGTGTATAAAATACATCACCAGGATATGCCTCTCGACCTGGTGGTCTTCGAAGAAGTAATGACATTTCTCGATATGCATTCGCTTGTTTTGTCAGATCATCATATACAATCAGTGAATGCTGACCGTTAAACATGAAGTATTCAGCCATCGCACAACCAGCATATGGTGAGAGATATTGCATACTCGCTGGATCAGATGCTCCTGCTGTTACAACAATCGTATAATCCATAGCTCCTGATTTTCGAAGTTCTTCTACAATTCGAGCTACTTTTCCTTCTTTTTGACCAATCGCAACATATACACAGGTTACTCATTGACCTTTTTGATTCAAAATAGCATCGATCGCTACCTGAGTTTTCCCCGTTTGTCGATCCCCGATAATAAGTTCTCGTTGACCTCGACCAATTGGAACGAGTGCATCAACGGCTTTAATACCTGTTTCCATTGGCTCATGAACTGATTTTCTATCCATTACACCAGTAGCTACTCTCTCTACTGGATAGTGTTCGGTAGTATTAATATCTCCGAGTCCATCAATAGGATTTCAAAGTGCATCTACCACTCGACCAACAAGAGCGTCACCAACTGGTACTTCAAGAGTTTTTCCTGATGCCGTTACTTTGTGTCCTTCTTTAATAGTATTAAATCCAGAAAGAACTACGATACCAACAAAGTGTTCTTCTAAGTTCAGAGCAATACCTTTGGCTCCTGATTCAAAATCTACTACTTCGTTGTAAGCTACTTCTCTGAGACCAGATACTTTCGCAACCCCGTCACCTAGATAAAATACTTCTCCAACATTTGAAACCGATGGGTTCATATCTGCTGAATCGATTCGTGATTCTATTTCACTGATAATATTATGTAATACGTCGTTTGACATAATGTGTATGTTTTAGAGATTAAATTATTGTATTTGTTGTTCTATTTTGTTATAGCTCAGATCCACCATAGTATCGTCTGCATAAACCTTCATTCATCATTTGAGCTCTGGTTTTTCGAGAAACTGAACTTCTGCCTTGTTTGGAACTTCATTCAGAACTTCCTTGTAGACTCTTTCAGCTTGTTCCCAAGCACTCTGCTGAGAAATACTTGGATAGTACTCAATACTATACTGTTTCGTATTATTCTGCTTCTTATGATAGAGACTTCGACCTCTCTGTCCCAGACTTTTTGAGAGTGATTGATATACTTTTATGTTTTTCAGTATATCCTGTAGCTCATCCAATTTGAGTGAAGCGATATGTGATGTTATATTGCTCATACAGGCTATTTGGTTAATGTATTAAGTTCTTTTTCCATAAAGTCTTTATTTGCTGCTTCTTTATCAAAAATTTTAGAATTAAGTTTCAATGAAAGATCAACTATTTTTGCTTTCATAGCAGAAACCATATCGAGTCGCTCTTTCTCTACTTGATCATTTCCACTTTTTACAATATGATCGGCTTCTTTTTCAGCTCGCTCAATAATCTTTGATGCATTGTTTTTAGACATTTCATCAGCATAGCTTTCTATTTCTGATGCTTTGGTTCGTGCATCAGCAATAATTTGTTCTGCTTCTGCTTCTGCTTCTGCTCGTTTTTGTTCTGCAACATCTTCTGCTTCTGCTGAAGCTTTGAGATGTTTTCTTCTCTCTTCGATAGCCGCAACTATTTTTGCTCCAAGAAAATGTTTAAATATAAAAAACAATATCCCAAAGTTAATGAGTTGTGCGATGATGATTCCTAGTTTTAGATCGTCCATAGTAATATAATAAGTATTAAGAGTGTAAATAAGATGAGATATGATTATCCACCAATTATTTTAAATGCAACAATAAGTCCATAGATGGCAACTACTTCAATCAGTGCGACAAACAGAACCATAAATGCCATAATTTTCCCTTTTGATTCTGGTGATTTATTAATCGCTGTCATAGCTCCTTTAATCAAAAGACCTTCACCAACACCAGCACCAAGACCAGTCAAACCAATAGCAAGACCAGCTCCAATAGCAGCGAGTCCAGCCAGTGCTTCTGCTGAAAGAATTTGAAATGCAACAATCAGTGCATAGATAGCAGCTGATTCAACAAGCGCTACCCCAAGAATAGAAACAGTCAAAAAGAAACTAATCATACTTGGATTCAGACCCATAACTTTTAAAGCTCGTTCAGAGAGGTATCCTCGACCAATCGCAACCCCAACACCAGCAAGACCAATAGCCAGACCAGCTCCAAGATGAACCAGTGATTCTGTATTTTCAGCAATAATTTGAAATGCTATAATCAGCCCATAGATAGCCGTTACTTCGACCAGTGCTACAAACAAAACCATAAATGTCATGATTTTTCCCTTAATAGCAGGGTTTCGATCCATAGCCCCAAGAGCTCCTGCAATCAACATCCCCTCACCAATACCAGCCCCTAAACCAGCCAAACCAATAGCTGCACCAGCACCCATAGATGAATAGAGTCCAATAGACTCAGCAGCAAGAAGTTGAAATGCAACCACTAAACCGTAGATAACAGCAGATTCTACCAATGCGATACCAAGAATAGTAACCGTGAGATAAAAAGTAGCTTGTGATGGATTTTTTCCAATCACTTCCATTGATTTTTTAGCCAAAATCCCTTGACCAATAGCTACACCAATACCAGCCAAACCAACAGCGAGACCAGGTCATACATAGTTTAAAAATTCCATTATTTTAAAGTTATCAATTATAAGTATTTGTTTATTTATTTACTCTAGTGCACCTTTGCTACTTTAATAAAGATAGCAATCAACAGTGGAAATACCAATGCCTGGATAAACGCAACGAGCATCTCTTGGAGATACAGGATGATTGGTCCCAGTACTGGAAAATCAAATCAGATCAAACCAGTAGAGAGTCCAGACATAGCTGTTATCAACATAGCCAGCAGTATTCATCCCGAGGTCACATTCCCAAATAGACGGAATGACAGTGAGATGATCTTTGCCAAATGTCCCACAATCTCTAGAAGTCCTAGGAACATAGAAATCACGATATCAAATGCTTTTACCAATATATATACAGGTAAATCAATATATTTTGGGAGATTTCCTCTTTCAAATGGAATATAATCTTTTCAAAGGATTGGGAAATATTCATACATCGTTTTTCCAAAACCAAGAAAGGCAAATTGTTCGTAGAGTACAATCACTACCCCAATCACAGCCATTGCAACATTAAAGTTAATATCTGCAGTTGGAATCTTAATCATATGATGGAGTCCATCACCAAATATAGGAATCAGGAATTCTAGCATCAAACCGATGAGATTTGAAATCAAGATGATAAAAAATAGCGTCACAATATATATCTTGGTCCATTTTTTTTCTTCTATTCCCAGAATATCCT
>CAZFWS010000056.1:0-5642 GCA_964522625.1 uncultured Candidatus Peribacteria bacterium
AAAAACTAGCCGAAGCAGAGCAAAACTGAGACCTAGAAACCCCTCCTGAAGAATTAGCCGCTCTCGAACAAGCCCTCGAACAAGAATATAGTTAAATCACACAAATATATATGAAAGCACTCCAAACAAAAAATCTCACGAAAAAATATGGTTCTTTTGAAGCCTTAAAAAATATCAATTTTGATATTCATTCTGGAGATTTCTTTGCACTTCTCGGTATCAACGGAGCTGGAAAAACCACCATTATCTGAATTATTACGGACCTCGTCAATAAAACTGAGTGACAGGTCAAGGTATTTGGAGTTGATATAGATAAAAATAAACAAAAAGCTAAATCTATGATCGGGGTGGTCCCACAAGAATTTAATTTTGATATTTTTACTAAACTCGAAGACATTATTATCACTCAAGCGGGATACTATGGTATTGACCGACCTACTGCTATAAAACGAACGGAAAAACTCCTCAAAGAACTCGATCTGTGGGAGAAGCGAAATACCAAAATGATGGAACTGTCTGGTGGAATGAAACGACGAGCCATGATTGCCCGAGCTCTGGTCACTGAACCAAAACTCCTGATTCTTGATGAACCTACAGCAGGAGTCGATATCAATGTCCGAAAAACAACCTGGGATTATCTAAAAAAAATCAACCAATCTGGAACAACGATTCTGCTGACAACGCATTATCTGGAAGAAGTAGAACAAATGTGTAATGCTATTGCCGTCATCAGTAAAGGAGAAATTATAGAAAACTGTAGTAAAAAAGAACTCTTTGCAAAAGTAGCTGATTCAAAATACCATATTCATCTCAAAAAATCTCTCAAAGATCTTCCCAAAAGTCTCGAAAAATTTTCAGCAAAGAAAATAAAAGCAAAACTCATAGAAGTATCCCTCAGTAAAAAAGACAGTCTGAATCACCTCCTCGAAACACTCATCAAAGAAAAAATCGAAATCGATGATGTCCAAAACGTCACTAACGAACTCGAAGAACTTTTTACTCAACTCACCCATTAAAACTATGATCAATCAAACCGTTGCCATGAAGACACTGGTACACAAAGAAGTATCACGAGTATTTCGTATCTGGAAACAAACAATTCTACCACCTGTCGTAACTTCCGTTCTCTATTTCCTTATTTTTGGATCCTTTATTGGTTCACAAATCCAGGATATTTCCGGAGTCAGTTATATGCAATTTATTATTCCAGGTCTCATGATGATGGGAGCTATCACAGCCAGTTATGCCAATGTGTCCTCTTCATTTTTTGGAGCCAAGTTTCAAAAAAGTATCGAAGAAATACTCGTCTCTCCTATGTCTGATTGGATGATTATTGTAGCCTATTGTCTCGGAGGAATTATTAGAGGAATGATTATCGGGGTAGTCGTGTTTTTAGTAGCTCTCTTTTTTGCTCCACTTCACATAGAACATATAATAATAACACTGTTATTTCTGTTTTTTACAGCCAGCCTGTTTGCCTTATTGGGTTTATTTAATGGTTTTTTTGCCAAGAGTTTTGATGATGTAAATATCATTCCTACCTTTGTGATAACCCCTATGATCTATCTGGGTGGAGTGTTTTATTCACTTGAATTTCTCTCTCCATTCTGGCAGTTTGTATCAAAATTTAATCCTATTTTTTATATGGTTGATGGTCTGAGATACGGAATACTCTGAATCAGTGAAGTAGGTATTTATGCATCACTCGGAGCTATTATCCTCTTTAACATAGTCTTCTTTATCATCAATCTCAAATTAATGAAAAGTGGATATGGTCTCAGAAGTTAGACAAATAATTGACTCAATTAAAAAAACAAGCAAATTACTGCTTGTTTTTTTCTTCTTCGATCATACTAACTATCTCAGATACAACTCGTTCGATCTTGTCATATGAGTGTCGTATATTATCCGTATCATGCAGTAAATCTCGTTCCAAAACTTGATAATTTTTATCGTGAAATATACTTTGATCCTTAACTTTTACGGGACTTTTATGTTCATATTTTTTATATTTACTGGCCAATTCATCAGAAATATATCCATCATTCACTACCACATAATCCAGCATACATTTTCAGAGATACTGTTCTATCACCTCTACAAAATCAATCACTTCAAAGTGCGCATGATCTGTTTTGGTAGACTCTCATTTTTTTGTCATCAGATTCGTAAAATACACCACTTTTGCATCGCTCTCACAGATAGCCTCTGCCACACCATTGGCCAATAGATTTGGAATCAGAGATGTATAAATATCTCCAAAAGTGAGAATAATAAGATCTGATTTTTTGAGTGCTTTGATGGCTCGTGGATTCGCCTCTACCTCTGGCACGAGTCGAGCTTGAACAATTCGTTGTGAAGTATCATAATTTGCTTCATCTATATTTGTTTCTGAAAATACTTTTGTTCCATCTTCTAACTCTACCTCGAGATCAGATTTATCGAGTGTGACTGGAATCACTCGTCATTTCACCTTAAAAAGTTTACAGATCTGTTTGAGTCATTTTTCAAAATTTCCACTAATATCTGACATCGCTGTAATCAGCAGATTCCCAATAACATGTCCATTGACGGAACTTTCTTTATCATAACGATATTCAAACAGTTGTTTCACTAATTGATGTTCACGAGACAGGGCTATCACAGCTCGACGCACATCCCCCGGAGGAAGAATATCAAATTCTTGTCGTAATACACCGGTACTCCCTCCACTATCGCTCATAGAAATAATAGATGATATATTATAATCATCATTATCTCGAATCGCAGAGAGCATGCTATAGGATCCTTTTCCTCCTCATAGGACCGTGACATTTATTTTTGGTTCTGACATATTTTAGAGTGAAAAAGTTATTTGATCTCCTGTTTCTAAGCATTTTTCGCTATAGACTCGTTCTGCCTTTTCGCTTTCTCAGTAGATAATCACATGAGAAAAATTTTGTTTATCTGCATATGCAACGGCTTTAGCTAGTTTTTTGACCCCTGTTCCAACAACAACTTGTTTTCATTGAGCTCGAAGCATTCTTGCAATGTTTTGGAGAGTGATAAAATCAGCTGTATCTAAAAGTGGGATATAATATTTTTGGTCTGAGTTTGGAATATTTTCTATCAAATTCCATCCTTCTAAAAAGAGCTTCATGGTTTCATCACCGGGACCAAATCAGATAGCAGGGATTCATCCTTTGACTCCAAATATATCTCCGAGTCCATTATATCGTCCTCCTCCAAAGAGTGATCTATTATTTTCTGGATTGGTATCAAATACTTCAAATATGACTCCATCATAATAATCAAATCATCGTATCAATGATGGTGAAAATCAGATATATTCTCCATATCCGAGTTCTTCGAGGGCTCGAATGAGTGTTCTAAGATCATCTATTTTTTCATCTTCAGCAAATGATGGAAAGCTTTCAAGAAGTGTATCGATGCTCTCACATCCCATAAATACTCCTATCATTCGTATTTGTTCCGTATCCATTCAAATACTTTCACATTCAGATTGAAATACTTCTGATTTGAGTTTGTGGTATTTATCCAGCAGTCGCATTAACTCTGTTTTTTGTGCTCACTCAGAAATACGGAGTGATGATTCGAAAAAATGATCGATCAGACCTCGGTGATTCAGATTCAGCATAAAACTGCCTTTTGGTGGTTCAAATGCCAGCATCAAATCGAGGACTAAACACAATGTTTCTATATCTGCGTGAATCGATTCTTCACCAAATATATCTGCATTCAGCTGCCAAAATTCTCTGTTTCGTCATTTTTGTGGTCGTTCGTTCCTGTAGAAATTTGCGATAGAAAACCATTTGAGTGGTTTTTCTTTTTCTTTCCAAACTCGTGATACCATTCGAGTCACCGTTGGAGTCATTTCTGGTCTGAGTGCCAGTTCTGAAATATCTCCGTCTTTATTGGTAATTCGAGTCAGCTCACTTCCACCAACATCTTCCCCAGATTTTGCTTTCCAGATATCAGTATTTTCTACGAGTGGTCCGAGGTATTCTTCAAACCCATAGCTTTGGCACACCTTTCTCCAGGTATCAAAAATATATTTTCGGATTCGATATTCCTCCGGAAACCAATCTGCGGTTCATTTTGGTGGGTTTGTTTTTAGTTGCATGTTTGGTGGGTTATAAGTTGTGATTTTAAATTTTCCAGTACTCATTCTCGATTCTTGATAATTTCTTCATTGGTATAACGAATAACTTGTATACCTGTAGCATTCAGAAATTCTGTCCTAATATTATCATATTCTCTCTGGTCGTCATGAAAGTGATTTTCTCCATCGATCTCAAGTGCTATTTTATACTCTGGAGCATAAAAATCAAGAATATATCTGCCAATAGAATGTTGTCTGCGGAACTTCATTCCATGGAATTGTTTGTTTTTGAATTTTTCCCAGAGGTATTGTTCTGGTTTTGTTTGGTTGTTTCGGAGTGATTTTCTGGTAACCAGCATTTCTCTCTTATTATTTAAAATTGTCATTTTATTCCTTTTATTTATTAAGACCCCACCTAGCCTCCCCTTAGTAAGGGGAGGAACGAGATAGTACACTTTTTTCGTGTTCCCCCTCCTTAATAAGGAGGGGGTTAGGGGGTGGTCTATCATTATTCCTTAATAAGTACTGCCTTAATTCTCCTCACTCCTCGACTACTACTCTCTTCTTTTTTAATCTTAAATCGTCCCATATTTTTTGAATCCTCTACATGAGGACCTCCGCAAAGTTCTTGTGAGTAGGTGGTTCCATTTCCCCCTACCATAGAATATACTTTTACAACATCTGGATATTTTTCCCAGAAACTTCCCTCTACTCAGTTGTCTTGGGCTACTTGTTTATCCATGTTGTCTACCGTCACGGTCAGTCCAGAATCAATCGCTTCGTTTACGTAGGCTTCTATTTGATCCAGAACATCTCGTTCTACTTTTACATCATTATTAAAATCAAATCTCAGTCGTTCTGCTGTAATGTTTGACCCCTTTTGATGCACATGATCTCCGACATATTTTCGAAGTCCTGCCAAAAGTAGATGTGTTGCAGAGTGCAGTGCAGTGGTTTCTTCACTATCATCCGCGAGTCCTCATTTAAATTTTTGGGCTGCTCCGGCTCTGGATTTTTCTTGGTGTTCTGCTTCTGCTTTTTTAAACCCTTCCTCATCAACACTGAGTCATCGCTCTTGGGCTAATTCTACGGTCATCTCAAGAGGAAATCCATAGGTATCATACAGCTTAAATGCTTTTGGTCCTGCGATCATATCAATCTTTTTTCCGGTTCGCTCGAATGCTATTTCAAATCCTTTTACGAGCTTATCAAATTCCTTCATTCCCTTTTCAAGAGTTTCTGAAAATTGTTTTTCTTCTCGCTCAATCTCTGCTATGATCTCGGTTCGTTGTGAGTGCATATGAGGATATGCTTGTCCGAGATGGTCGATCACCACTTCGGCTACTTCATGCAAGAATACTCCAGTAAAGCCAAGAGCATAGGCTTGTCTGATAGCGCGTCGCATTAATCGTCTGAGGACATATCCCTGATCTACATTTGATGGCATCACCCCATCACTCAACATCACCGTTGCTGTTCGGGTATGATCTGCAATAATTCGGATAGATTTTTGAGAGGCATCATGGTATTCTATGTTGAT
>CAZFWS010000057.1:0-5487 GCA_964522625.1 uncultured Candidatus Peribacteria bacterium
AAAGCCAACCAACAAAAATCTCAAAAATCTCTCAGGAAAACAATAGGAATCTGGTTGATTCAGTTTATTATATTTTTTATTACTCTTCGGTTAGCACGCATATACATATTTCAAGACATATATAATAACAATCCTGAATTGATTGGGAATATGCTCTGAACATACCATTATTATCTCATATTTTGAATAATATGATGCATCTTATGAGCTCTGTATATATATAAAAAAATAGTATGTTATATTCAGAAAAAAATACAAAACTCTGACTATAAAAAATATCTCTCTATCATATTTTGGTGTCTTATGTGTACGGGTTTAATAAGCTTTATAGTGTACGAGATACAGTATCATCCAGAAAATATCTCCCAAAATTTATATAATATATTTACCGTATATTTCATTATATATATAATATTTATTCTCCTAAAATATGCCTACAAAATAACATTTTGTGTATGAGAACAGTCCTATATCAATATAGATGATTTACAAGTTGGAATGATTATTGATACAACAAGCTTATACAAGAAAATTTGAAACCAACACTGTATTAGAGGAGTTACAGATAATAACACTAAAAAATTTATTGATACCCTCCCCTATACTCTTACAGATGAATATGTAGAAAAAATTCAATATATATATGCTCGAATTCACAAGAATCATACAAAAAGAAAAACTCCTTGATATGAGGAGAATAAATATATTAAAATAAATCATAGTTTTGCATTTTGACCATATATTGCCATTGGTTGGTGCATCACATTTTGTTGTTGAAGCTCTTTTATATGATACATACTCAAATGAATATTTTGATATATATTCAGGTAGTTAACATCATCGAATGGTATGTATAATCTGTTTTTTTTCTGCTAAGGTCTTTTTCTGAGGATATACTTTGACAAAATCATAGTATTTTTCTCGTTCATAAATTCCCCCACATATATGATTTAAATCACATGTTTTACACTCAGGAGCTTTTCCATGATCCCATTGAGTCTCATGAATTGTGTCTCGAAAGTCTAAAAAGTGTACGATCCGTTCTTCGTCCTTTACTATTTTTCGTGTCTCAGTAGATGACCATTCATAACCCGGGATATAACACAGAGGCACTTTTTCTGCACGAAACGTTCTCCCTGTTGATTCTAAATACTTCATAGCACGATTCAAAGAAGGGGCAAAAGCATCAAAATCTGGAAGGGTGCTCCATGCTGTATCGGTTTTACGCATCATTTCAGGATCCAAATTATTCCATACAAAATGTTGAATGGGTGGAAAATGTTTTGTCAAAAACACAACGGTTTTATCCAGATGTTCTTGGTTATAATGATTCATCACCGTGTTAATTTGCACCCGCACTCCATTGTTCAGAGCATTTGTAATAGAGGCCATCAATTTTTTCCAACTTCATGGTGTATCGCTCAAAAAATCATGTACTTTTTCATAACATGAAAATACTGAAAAATGAACGAGTTCTAACCCCCCATCAGCCAGTCGTTTCATAAACTCTGGATTTGAACACATCATACCATTAGATATCATTCTATTTTCTATTCACTTTTCTTTTGTATATGATAACCAACGAGGAAGATCTGGGGATAATGTTGGTTCTCATCAAGTAAATATGATACCTCTATATCCTCGGTCTATAAAATCATCAATCAATTCAATCCCCCGCTCATAGCTAATATTATTTCCATTACTTGGATTACTACAAAAATGACAGGCATTATTACAATGTCTGTTTACTTGTATGTATCCTATATTTGCCATATAAAAGTTATTTTTTAATTGGTTCTAAAATATCAAATCCGTAGCTACGAATAAAATTAAGATGTATTCACTCACAACTATCATTGTACTTACAAGACTGACAACGCAAAGATTTTTTTCGATAGAGTTCTGTAATATATTTTTGAGTATAATCTGGTATTTGATGTGTTGGTTGCAAATCATTGTATGTTTGATATCTTCCACTTCATCCTAAACACTGAGGGACATTGATGAGATCTCATTGTTTTAAGAGTTCATTGAGGGTATTTTTAAAATCAGCTCCTGTTTCTCAATATTTTTCAAATACTTGGCTCGGAAACTCTTCTCATGATATGACTATTTCTTTTCCCTTTTTGTTTAAGGGAGCTGATGAAATAGTATCAATATAGCTATGACAATATTGATTGAGAAAACAGTATTCACAACGTTCTCAAAAACATTCTGGTTTTTTTTGTCACTTTGATTGAATAAAGGGTTCAAACATCTCGAGCGATTCCCCCATGACTTCTGATTTTATTTTACGAGGATCTTGAATCAAATCTTCAAATCATTCAAATGCTTCAACATGAAACCGATTGGTCCACATATACATTCATGGCAACTGTGAAAGTTTCCATGTTTCACTTAAAGTATCTTTATGTTCACTGATATTATAAAAAAGAGTTTGCTTGTATTCTTTAAAGCCTCGTCAAAAAGGTATAATTTGCAAAATATCATATTCATATACTCAAAGTCTCATAAAAAACTTTACAATATCAGGTAAATATTTCACATTTACCTTGTTTACGACGATATCTATATTTACGATCACCTGTGGATAATATTTTTTTACAAATATCAACCCTTTGAGTGACTTTTGAAATGCCCCTGGAGTCGCTACTAAATAATCATGAAGTTTTGGTGTATGGCCATGAAATGAGAAAGTAACTTCTTCTAATCCAGCATCAAATACCTTATGACAAAATTTCTCGTAGGCAAACATATTTCCGTTTGTAACGGTCTGAACTCTATCATAGCCCATTTCTTTTGCATAGGCAATATACTCTGGAAATTTTGGGTTAATACTCGCCTCTCACCCAGATATAATGACTCTATTTTCCATTTCTGTTTTATATCCTTGTCTGATTTCTTTTTTTACTTTTTCCTCATCTATCAATCGTCCATCCTGAGCATCAGAATCTAAACAAAATACACACTTATTATTACATGCAGCTGAAATACGTACCCAAACACGATTTTGTTGGGTAGTAGATTCTTTTGCAATAAGATTATTTTTGTTTTCCATGGTTCATATATTTCGAAAAATAATCCATGAGTTCATGCAATTGTTGTTGTCATGACACTTGGGAATATATTTTTTGTTCTAATGATTCTATTATGGCTTTTTTTTCTCAAAAATCTACTTTTTTTAGCTCTTCGAGAGAAGTATTTTTAATATCCCCTAGATAGAGGTCTTGTTTTATTTCCTGACCATAAAAAGTCGATACAATATCGCTATAATATATACTCCCATCAATATCTATAAACAGAACATTATTAAATAAACTGGTATCATATCCATTATTTTCTTGAAAACCATAGAGTCGTAATGTATCATCTGTTGATGCTAGTTGACATATTTTTTTCATAATAGCAGACAGGTGCTGTAAATCATTTTTTGTCCAATTTTGTGTAAAATATACCGGGAGAATATTAAATCATCGCATGCCTGCATCGTATAATTTACAGAAATTTTTATAGGCATCTATTTCTTTTCATGGTGAAATAATCAAATTAAAATACACCTTTTTTTCTAAATGATATTTTTCTATAAATTTTTGCACTCGAATAAAATCAAAGTCATTCTCTGAATCGATACTAAAAAATAAAATTTTAAAATTCTTTTGTAAATAAGGGCCATGTATATCTTTTAAGAGACTGGTATTTGTTACCATTGAGAAATTATTATTCTTTTGTTGTTCTAAAATATCTTGTATATCTGAAAAGGCTAACAATGGTTCTCATCCAAAAAACTTAAAACTCTCTAATTGATCTTGATTGGCTTGAATAAATTGAGATATATCTTGTTTGGTTTCCGGAGATACAAATTTACTATCTTTTATGACATCACAATAACTGCAATCAAAATTGCAGGCTGTGGTGATATGGAAGATAGCTTGAAACATAATATTTATTTTATATGAAGCATAAGATGAGTATTTCCGCAAAGATATAAAAAAATAAATGATAATATATCATTGAACATACCTATAGTATAAAAAAATTATGAATTTTTCCAAAATTGGTCTTATATATTTTATTCTGCTCTGGAGTAAGTTGTAAGATCGAATCAATAGATTTTTCTAAAGAAAGTGAATAAAACGTTTTATCATTCAAATAAAATACCCCCTTTTTACATTTAACACAGTATGTATCATCAAACCATATGGTATATTCTAACATTTCTGATTCATCTTTATCTCATAAGCTAATAACGAGTTGTTGTAAAAGAGTCGAAAAATCTTCTTGAAGCAAAAATGGTCATAATGCATGTTCTAATATATCTCTATCATATGTATTCGTTGTTATAATAAAACGAATCTGAGAAAATTTTCGTTGTAATATTTTCTCATACTGTTGGCAAAGTGAAAACTCGTCTACATAATAATAATAATTATTTAATGCTTGTGTTTTTATCAATAAAGATCTATTATGCGAGATAGGTTTTTCAAGAATTATAGGACAAGTCAGGGGTATTTCTAAGAGGAATGAAATTATTTTTTCCTGCTCTCATATTGGTAAAACAGCAACAATAATCATATCATATGTGTATAATTTCTCTCTATGAAGATATATATCTCTAATAGAAAAAAGTGCTGGAAGAATGATATCATACTTTTGTATACCATCTGTGTTTACTACGCTCACATGACATCATGCATGTATATAATGTGAGTAATATTTTCTTCCTTGTTTCCCAAATCAGAATAATAAAATATTTTTTTTATGCATAATACAATTATAAAGAGTGAAATGTTACAAATGAACTGCTCGTATATTTTTGTAGTTCATGAGGGACTTCTATTGCGTTCATAAAAATATCAATATCAATACGAAATTGTGGTCCATGTGTTTGTGAAAATTGAATGAGTTCATGAATAAAATTCGAATCTATCTTTTCTATACTACACTGAATATTTGATACCCCAGTATAAAAAATATCGGTAGAAAGGTCAAAATGATTATTGAGTAATAAGCTGACTTGAGAAAAGCCTTTTTTCGTAGCATTTTGAAGTATATGAAATACTTCACTTTTTGATCAAATATCACTTGGTACAATAATTTGGAGTGTTCAGTTATCATATATCGTATCCAAATTTTCATGAGCACCTTTCAGCTTATAAGCAATATTATTTTGCATAACGTCATCTCCTATATCTATTATATACTTCACAGGACGAACCTGTTGTTTTCATACGTATTCTTTCCACAAACCACTGCAAATATTTTTATACACACACTGACTACATTCTGATACCTGTTGTTTATTTGAATCATTAATATGACTAATGAGATGCTGATCATCAAAATTGACTCTCTTTCGAAATTCTGTATTTTCTACCACTTCTAAAGAAGTATCTAAGTGCTTCATATAACATGCTGGAAGTCCTACATAATGAGATAATGCTGTTTTATTTTTTGATTTTAAATATGTAATAGCGTCGTTATATTCAT
>CAZFWS010000058.1:0-5478 GCA_964522625.1 uncultured Candidatus Peribacteria bacterium
GAAAGAAGTACTTGGAAAACCAGATGCTAGCAAAGAAGAATTTGAAGCCGTGAATAAAGATCTTCAAGACACTATGATGCAAGTCGGACAAAAACTCTATTCTCAAGAATGAGCTCCAGCTGGAGATGCTCCAGGAGGAAGTTCAGAAGAAAAGAAAGATGATGACGGTGTTGTTGATGGTGAAGTTGAGAAGTAGTAGAAATTTAAAAAATCCCCAATGGGGATTTTTTATTGACTTATTATAAAATATACTTATTATCAATCCTGTAGCTGATCTCTAGTTGTACTATATTGGATCTTATCCTCCCAATTATAGTAGCAATTAAAGCAGTCTACATAAATAAACCCGATGTATTCATACATGAATACATCGGGTTTTCTCTTTTTTACATATTCGAATATATCCTTCAATTTAATAAATCTTTACTTATAAAAAATCCTCCTAAATTCATGAAGTTTTTTATTGACTTACAATATAATTATGAGTATTGTATCTTTACAGCAACCACTGTCATATAATGTACATTGTTATATAACAAGTATAAGACTGAACCCAAAGCACTTCCTCGGAGGTGCTTTTTATACATACTCCAATACCTCCTCCAATTCAAATATTCCAGCCTTACTATTAAAATGTCATTTATCTGAAAATTCGACAAACTCCATTTCTCTAAAATTACAATAATATTCTTCTGCATGCTCCAGATTGATATATGGATCATCCTCTGATAAAAATACTACATGATTATTTCAGAGATCAGCAAATGTATGACTCGTATTATAATATGTAGAAATAGTATCGTATGCATCTCAGAGTATTTCTTTCCCTAACTCCTGAGCAAGTCATGGGTAGCTGGGTGCGACAAGAATAACGTTCAAATCTACCAAATTATTTTGCTCAATAAAATATGTAGCCAATTGACATCCGAGTGAGTGTCCAACAATCAGATCTCCTGATTTGAGTTGATGGGCATATTTTTGAAGCGATTCCATCTGTTCCAATAGGTTTGGTAAATCAGTATTTGGCAGATCTGGTATAATAGTTTGGTATCATCTCTCTTCCAACTCTTTTTTGAGCCATGGAAACCAATTATTTTGACTATCTCCATCCCAACCATGAAGTATTAGTGCTGTTTTCATAAAAAAATTTTAAAAATATTAATTTTATACTATTGGTATTGAATGATTTTAAAAGTGTATTTTTTTAAAACCCTTTCCTCTCCAAAAATGCACTCACATTCATTTCTTCCCCAGTAAAATCTCTAAAAAGTTCCATAGCTGGTTTAATACTTCCCTGTGATAATATAGTATGGAGATATTTTTGTCATGTTTCAGGATTCATCATCCCATGCTTTTTAAAATGTTCTAATACTTGTGTTTCGAGTATTTCAGCCCACATATAACTATAAAATCATACTGCATACCCTCCTGCAAATACATGAGAAAAACTATTGTAGCGAGCAAATGAAGGCTCTCTTTGAAATACTCAATACTCGTGAGCCAGATCTAAAAAGAGTTGTTGAAGCTCTGTTTTATTCGTAGGTATATTAGAACCATGCACAGCCATATCAAAAAGCTCTAAATAATGATATCAAGTGTATTGCAGGCCAGTGCCATATTTTTCTAATGCCTCCAGAGCATCGATCATATCATTTGGGATATTTTCTCCCGTCTCGTTGTGATGTGCAAATCTAGATAATACTTCTGGATCCCTACACCAATTCTCCATCAGTTGGGAAGGTAGTTCCACAAAATCCCACTCCACATCACGACCAAGAGATTCATATCTATCCTGAGACAATATATGATGAAGTGCATGTCCAAATTCATGAAAAATAGTTTCTACATCTCGTAGATAAAGAAGAGTAGGGCCATCAGGATTTTTTTCAAATGATCCTACATTGACCATAAAAGTATGAATATCTTGATGTTTATCTCTTAAATTATTATTCCATGCTCCAGAGTCTTTTTTTGGTCGATAAAAATAATCCCCTACAAAATATGATAACAATTTTCCATCTTTATATATCTCTCGAAATATAACATCACTATGATATCATGCCTTCATATGGTTCTCATTTGAGGATTCTCGCACTTCTATACCAAAGAGTGTCTGGCAAATATCAAAGAGTCATTGTAAAACAGAATTAAATTCAAAATATGGCTTCAGTAATGTATCATCGAAACTATATTTTTCCTGTTTATAAATTCTTGAATAATACGGAATATCCCATGGAAAAATATCGGAAAGTCAGAAGTATTTTTTAAAATTTTCTAACTCGTCTGTTGCCTTGATTTTTGATTTTTGAGCCACCTGTTGTATCAACTCTATCACCTGAGAATCACTTTCAGCCATTTTATATACCAATCATAATTCAGCATAGCTAGCATATCAGAGTAAATGAGCTTTTTGCTGCCTCGCAGAGATGATATCAAGAACATTTTGGGTATTATCATATTCTCAATGTGAAGCAATCTGCATATAAAGGTGATAAAATTCTTTTCTGGTTTCAGCATCACTACAGTATTTCATTAACGATCCATATGAGGCCATAGATGCATCAAACAGATATCATCAGCATCATGTATCTTCAGCTCTTTTTTGAGCAGATAGCTTATCTGCCTGTGGCATAGACGATAAATATTCTTCGTTTTTTACCACAAAAGCTATTTCATTTTCACTATCAACTTCATTATTAGAAAACTGCATTGAAAGTTCTGATAACTGTTTATTGATGTTTTTAAGTTGCTCCTGTTTATCTGAATCAAGTGCAATTCATCTGGTTTCAAAGTGTTGGAGCGTTGTCGTAATAGATCGATGTTGTTCCGCATCCAATCCACCATTATTAAGACAAATACGATGCATATTATAATACCTCACACTATAACTTACCTCATGACAAAAATCATTGTATTTTGGCTCAAAATCCTCTATTATTTTTCTCATTTGAGTCGTAGATGAAACACTTTTATAATGATAGAGGAGAGAAAAATAATAGTCTAGGTATGAAAATATTTGAAATGTATCAAATGTAATATCTTTATCTATGGTAGATAATAGCTTTTGAAAATCCTGTTTTTCTGTTTCTAATAACTCTTCCAATAACTCCAAAGCATGTTCTAAAGCCTCGGCACTAAAAATAAATTTTAGATCTGGAAATTCTGGTTTTTGGAGTTCTTGAAGGATTTTTTGTTTCATGTTTTGTTTTTTAGATTGAGTGTATATAATAAACCACAATTGTACGAACAATACGTGATAATCAAAAAAATATTTATGAAAACACCTGATATACACCCTTCTTGGATGAAGGTCATCGGTGATGAATTTCAAAAACCTTATATGCAGGAAATATCTGCATTTTTGCAATCAGAAGTGGAATCAGGACATGTTGTCTATCCTCAGGAAAAACATATTTTTTCTGCCCTGAATAGCACTCATTTTGATGAGGTAAAAGTAGTGATACTGGGTCAAGATCCATATCACGGAGCTGGACAGGCCCATGGGCTGAGTTTTTCAGTTCAGGATGGAGTGAAGTATCCTCCAAGTTTGAGGAATATTTTTAAAGAGCTACATGAAGATGTGTTTCTAAACCCCCCTCAAAACAATACCTCACCCCCAACCCCTCTCCTATGAGGAGAGGGGGGCTCCGGAATTTTAAGTCCGTGGGCAGAACAATGAATCTTGTTGTTAAACTCTGTGTTAACGGTTCGCGATGGAGAACCAGCCAGTCATTCAAAAATTGGCTGGGGGAAATTTACGGACACGATTATTCAAAAAATATCTGAAGAAAAAAGTGGAGTCATATTTATTCTGTGGGGAAATTTTGCAAAAGGAAAAAAATCACTCATTGATACGAGTAAACATCATATCATAGCGTCCCCTCATCCTTCTCCTTTTTCAGCACATAATGGATTTTTTGGTTCAAGACCATTTAGTAGGACGAATCAGATTTTAAAAGAGTCTGGGAAAAGTGAAATTAATTGGTCACTTTAATATCTTCCCTTTTTAAGGGAAGTCCTCGTAACGAAGTGGAGAGGGATGGGTTATTTACAGTAACCCCCTCCCTAACCCTCCCCCTTGTCAGGGGGAGGTAATATAACTCAATAACTTATATTTCTCTATGTGGTACACCTATATACTCAACTGTGCTGATGATACACTGTATACCTGAATCACCACTGATTTAGAGCGCAGAGTAGAAGAACACAATAATTCACCCAAATGAGCCAAATACACACGCGTACGTCGACCGGTACTCCTGGTATATTCAGAAGTTTTTGAAAACAGATCAGATGCCAGCAAACGAGAATATACTATTAAACAAATGAGTCGGAGTGAAAAAGAGGAGTTGATAAAAAAATAACCCATCCCCCTCGTTCCTCGGTACTTCCCTTAAAAAGGGAAGAAAATATAATTCATCTCATATTCCTCCCTTTTTAAGGGAGGTCTCTGAAACGGAGTGGAAGAGGGTGGGTTACTTCTTATTCAATTGATGGGTCTTCTCAGCATAACTGATAGCTACATAGTCTATACCATAGACTTTTGAGAGGACCATAGAGTGGTATCGCATAGAGATACACATATCTATTTGACCTTTTGCATAGGCATCATAGGCTCATTGAAGATGAGTGGT
Source organism: uncultured Candidatus Peribacteria bacterium (assembly GCA_964522625.1). GTDB lineage: Bacteria > Patescibacteriota > Gracilibacteria > BD1-5 > UBA6164 > JAKVBB01. Next base: position 4,635 of record CAZFWS010000058.1, read on the forward strand.
AAATTTGTGTTGTTTTTTATAAAATTGAGAGAGAAATACCAGATCATTTGAGAGAACATCGAGTTTATGAAAACTATGTGGGAGTAAAAATACGGTTCATCATTTTTCTTCGATCAGGTCTATGATTCCCTGAATTTTTTTATCCTCTTTTTTGATATATCATCGTCTCAGAGCGAGCCCAACGGTTTTTCCTTTAAAATCGAGGTCTATAATTTGCTCTAAGTCAAAACTATCTGATGACAGTTTTTTGATACATTTTCCCTTTCGAGTTTTTTTGGTATTATCAAGAAATACCGGATCATCAATGATATCTGATTTAATTCCCACTTGTTTTAAAACATCTGCACTGTGCTGATCACGAACAAAAATATGCTCTGCACGAGAAAATATTTTCTTGATTTTAGGCAGATTGTATTTTTTTTGTATATCGATACCAACCGCATAAAAAACCAGAGGAGTTCAGAGAATTTTACACATTTTTACACGAAATAACCACTGATCGAGTGGGCTATCTGATTTTTGAATTTCTGAATCATAAAACAGTCCTCATCCACCAATCACCACTAAATCTGATTTTGCAACATGCCAAAAAGTTGAAAACAGGTTCAATACATTTCGAAAAATATTTTTTGGTTTTTTTGAATCAATGGGAAAATACTCTTTATACGAAACATATGAATCCGTATAAAATGGATTTTGTGGGTCATACGAAAACACGGTAAAAGCCGTATCCTGACCATACTCATTTCTCAGAGCCTGAATCTCGTTTTTCAGAATCAGCTCATCTCATAAGTTCTGTGCTCCGATAGATGCAAAAATAGTTATTTTCATGTTGGGAGTAAAA
>CAZFWS010000059.1:0-5384 GCA_964522625.1 uncultured Candidatus Peribacteria bacterium
TGGATAGATTTTAGTGGTTACGGTGAGGGTAAAGCTATCAGGAAGATTTTGAAGGGTCATTTCTTCTCCACAGATACTATAGTCACCCCCTGTAAGTTCCTTGTCATCCAAGCATATGCTAGTAAGCTCGAGTGATCGTCCAAACAGTACCAGAGTATTATTCTCTGCATCAGCAGCTTTATGATATATAGCGGTTGATACGACCGTGGTGTAACCATCATAAATAGCAAAATCAAGATGCATGCTTTCAACCGTGTATGATGCAGGAGTATAGTCAGCGAGGTAGATGGTTTTGTTGGTCATAGTATGGAGTGAGAAATAATGAAATAATATGTGTTAAAATATAGGTTTTTTTGGAAAAAAGGCAAAATAAAAGACCCACGATTGCTCGTGGGATCTTCGTTTTACTTCAACGCGTTTAGCCGGATACACCTTGTTCTTGACTAATAACATACGCAGATGCTTGGTCTACTTCACCGGGATGTTCGCCGAATGCGCTGTGTTTTGCAGAAGTAACTAAAACATGTTTACCTTTTTGTGTTTTTGTAAAAATATCATCATGCATAACCGTCTCCTTAAGAGTTTTATATTTAAAATGAAGTTTACAACAAGTACAAAGAATTATTTCTTTGAACTTAAGAAGCACTATAAACATTCTTAAAAAGAAGTCAAAAGTTTTTTTTTATTTTTTTACACTTCCTTCATACTCAGCTGTATCTTCCCAGTTTTATCATCTATTCCGGTGACTTTTACACGTACACTCTGCCCTACTTCCACCTCATCTTTTGGATCTGCGATAAATTTATCTGCTATCTGGGATACATGTACCAGTCCATCATTCTTCATCCCAATATCTACAAAAGCCCCAAATGCCACTACATTTCGGATTACTCATTCTACCGTGTCCCCTACCTGGGCATTGACCGCTCATTTTTTGGTCGCTTTTTTATGGGTTGAGTTGATTCGTTTTTCCACTCCTGCCTGCTCGATAGAGTTCGTGATAAATGTGAGAGTTTCTTGGGTAACCAATAACCCCCTCCCCCGACCTCGGGGTCTTTCCTCATCTCAGGGGGAGAAAATATATTCCTGCCCCTTCCCTAATATTAGGGAAGGTTGGGATGGGTTATTATTTTTTAATTGATCAATATGAGTAACATTGTGTTCCTGAATATACCGAGCTAATTCATACTGTTCTGGATGAATATCGGTATTATCAAATACTTCACTACTTTCTGGAACACGCAAAAACCCAGCTGCCTGTTCGTATACCTTTTCTGATAATTGTTTTTTGAGCTCTGCTCGTGAACGATAGGGTCTGTTTTTGTAGATCTTTTTTGCTGAACGAGTATCGATACCAGAAATATGCGCGAGTACATAGCTAGATGCTGTATTGACATTGATTCCAACTTCGTTCACAGTATCCTCGACGACATACCCAAGTTTTTCTTCAAGTTTTTTCTCTGGCATATCATGTTGATACATTCCCACTCCTATACTTCCAACTGGCACTTTCACCAGTTCTGAGAGCGGGTCAATGTAGCGTCGTCCAATAGATATGGTTCCTCGATCCAGACTATCCAGATCTGGGAATTCTTCCTGAGCTATTTTACTGGCACTATACACAGAAGCCCCTGATTCATTGACTATATAGGTATCAATATCACTCACCGATTGAATGAGTTCAATGGTTTCGTTTACTCCTGTTCCATTTCCGACTATAACGGTATCAATTTTACCTGATGAGAGAAGTTTTTTGAGTTTTTTTGTAGCATCATCAGCACTATGTAAAAATATTTTATCAAACGCGACCGGATTTCCACCCGTATCGAGTACAGCCATTTTACACCCAGCTCTGAATCATGGATCGATAGCAAGAATATTTTTTCCATATTCTGGTTTACTCATGAGCAGATTTCATAGATTTTGTCTGAATGTTTCTATAGCATCATCCTCTCCTATATCTGCGAGATCTGATCGGAGTTCATTCTCTACTGATCCAAACAGTGCATCAAACCCGTCTTTAAATCCTGTTTGTAGAGTCTCTATAAACGGTGTTTTTACTCCGAGTATTCGAGCATAGTGATAACTGATTCCTTCGGTAGTTCGGTCTGTTTTTTCTATTTTTACATTGAGAATTCAGAGTTTTTCTCATCTGTTGAGTGCGAGTATTTGATAGGGTTTCAGGTATGATATGCGTCCTGAAAAATCTGCATACAGGTCAAATTTAGGTATTTGTGCCGTATCGCGTTCATTCAGTTTTTCGAGTGATTTGGCTGTTTTTGTTTTTGATACCATACATCCGTGTGTATTCAAAGTCTCGATTAAATCAGCTCTCAGGTCTGCATTGGCAGTAATTTCTGCTGCAATAATATGTGTGACTCATTCTAAGATTTCTTCTTCTGAATATGTATTTAGCAGTTCTTCGGATGATGCAACCTGCGTGAGGTCCATATGATATGGATTAGTTTTGATATAGTCTGCGAATATTTGAAATCACTTCTCTATCGCGAGCATAGCCTTGGTCTTTCGTTTACTTTTATATGGTTTATAGATATCCTCTACTTCTTTCAGTGTTCGGGCCTTGAGAATATTTTCCATCAGTTCAGGAGTCATTTTTCCCATTTCTTCGATCCCATTGATGGCTGTTTGTTTGGCTTTATACAGATTTTCCTGTTTTGTTTTCAGGTCAATAATAGCACGAATCTGATCCTCATCCAGATTCCCCGTCTGTTCTTTTCGATACCGAGCAATAAACGGCACGGTCGCTCATTCAGCAACGAGTTCTAGGACTCGCTCTATTTGAAATGATTTGAGTTCCAGTTCATCTGAAATAATTTGGATGTAGTTTGGTTCAGTAAGCATGTTGAGTAATAATAATTATTTTTCTAAAATTTCTTGTTTTGCAGATTCTATGTCTGCATCTGACAGTATTGGTACGGGGTCACCCAGATATTTAGACTTGGACCTAAATATCTCAACATCTAAAAATGCCTTTACGCGGGCCAGTATTTCTCTGATATTATTACGTTGTTGGTTGATATATATATGTCTATTGCTCGTAATTCAACGTGTATGAATTCAGAGTCGTTTGGAAATATACATAGCTCTTTTGAGATGAAAATCCTGAGTAAAAAGTATCACCTCCCAGACTCAAAAAATATGCTTGGCTCGATATAAACTATCATAGGTATCAAAACCAGCATAGTCCAGATAGATGTCATGAACATCCACTCATTTTTCGAGAAGATATTTTTGCATAGCTACCGGTTCATTATAATTGGCTATTCCATTATCCCCTGAAACCAAAATCTTATCTATGAGTCCAACATCATAGGCATCATAAGCTGTATTGAGTCGGTCTTTGAGGATATCTGATGGTCCACTATTTCACCATACAGCTGCTCCAAATACCAGTCATATAGAAGTATGTGGTACATCTGAGGAAAGAGTATCATAGTATCATGTTTCAGAATACGATAATACATAGATATTAATCAGTATAATAGAAACCATGATACTCATGAAAATTCAGAGGATGAGAAGTAGGTATTTTTTCATGTTGGTATTATCTATATTTGCGAAACCAAGTCAATTGTCGTTTGGCATAATTTCTATTGTGTTGTTGTGTCAGTTCAATACATTCTGAAAGTGATATTTTATTATCAAGATACTCTATTATTTCTGTATACCCTATAGTATCTGTCAGAATTTTAGTACGTCCATATTTGCTCAGGAGTGCCTGAACTTCTTCCACTAATCCCTCTTCAAACATCTGTGCTACTCTGAAATTAATTCTATAATAGAGCCATTCACGATAGGATTCACTCTTAATATCTATATCGCTCATCTGACCATTCGGTCAGGGACATAAGAAAAGAACATCATATTTGAGTTTTTTTTCTCCTTTTGATGCTGTTTTTGATTTTCATGACAGCATTTTCACCTCAATTCATCGAATCACATAATTGAGATTATTTGGATGAACTTGCTCAGCATATTCCGGATCAATATCCTGCAATTTTTGATAGACATATTCTGTCCCATATTGTTCTGCTTCTGCTTCGAGTTGTTGTCTCAGTTCTGGGGCAGCTGGAATTTTTGGGATAGCAAAATCATAGATAATACTATCTATATACAGTCCAGTTCCTCCGCAAAGTACGGGAATTTTTGATTGTCTATGAAGATCAGAAATAATATTTTCGGCCTCTTTTTTAAATGCTCATACACTATATTGTTGATGTGGTTCGAGTATATCCAGCATATGATGTGGAACTCATTGCATCTGTTCTGGAGTAATTTTTCCCGTTCCTATATTCATATCACGAAAAATTTGACGACTATCCGTGGAGATAATCTCTGTTCCCAGATGCTGTGCGATATCTATAGAGAGTGACGTCTTTCCAGAGCCCGTTGGCCCATAAATAAGCACCAATTTTTGAAGATCTGACTTTTTAGCCAAAAATGTGTCGATGAGCGAAGTATATGACATAGAAAACAAAAGGAAATATTCGTGTTCAGTATAGTGTTTTTTTTTAGAAAAAAAAGTTTGACTTGGAATACTTTTTTTATACAATATCGAAGCTTATTGAGTATATGTATATATATTTATACGAAGCATATGCCACTTTAGCTCAGTTGGTAGAGCACTCGCCTTGTAAGCGAATGGTCGTCGGTTCAAGTCCGACAAGTGGCTCCACATAAACTTTATACCATTACGAATAACGAATTCTTCATCAGAACGCTTCGTAATTCGTAATTTTTTTTAGGGCAGTTACCAGAGCGGTCAAATGGGGCGGACTGTAAATCCGCTGGCTTCGCCTTCGGGGGTTCGAATCCCTCACTGCCCACCACATAAATACATACTCCTTATTTCTCCCTCTCCTGTAGGAGAGGGTTGGGGTGAGGTTTTAGCCCAGATGGTGGAATTGGTAGACACGCCGGTCTTAGAAGCCGGTGCCTTGCGCGTGAGAGTTCGAGTCTCTCTCTGGGCACCATTATCCAAATATAATTTATATTTTTGTATCGTACTTTGGCGAACAAATTAAAAAAACACTCAACACTTATGAAAACTGGAATTCATCCTGAATCAAAGCTCGTTGCTTTTGTAGATAGAAGTGCGGATTTTGTTCTTATTGCTGGTTCAACCGCAAACACAAAAGACACCTATGATCATGAAGGGACAACATACCCTTGTATCTTCATAGAAACTTCTTCAGCGTCTCACCCGTTTTATACAGGAGAACAAAAAATCCTCAAAACTGGTGCCGTTGACAAATTCTATGCTCGTCAGAAAAAAGCTGAAGAGATGGCAAAAAAGAAATAATATTTCTTTTCATTACAAAAAAGACTCTTTCGAATGATCGGAGGGGTCTTTTTTTGACTTT
>CAZFWS010000060.1:0-5360 GCA_964522625.1 uncultured Candidatus Peribacteria bacterium
ACATTTTCAAATCAAAGCATATCCATCATATTGAGTACTTGTAGGCTTCTGTTTCCACTTCTGCAGTAGATGAGATAGTGTTTGCTGGTATCGAGTACTACGAGATCATGTTGAAAATTATGCGCGTAGCAATCCATGTGTATCGCTCATGGAATGATACCAGTTTCTTGGAGCTCTGGTTTGGTGCGAAGATCTATGAGAATAGGTGCTGGGTTACCGGAAAGTGCTTGTTCAAATTCGTCTGCTGAAAGTCGTTGAATCATAGGGTATTATAAAAAAATATTATAGCTACTATAGCTTAGTCATAATCAAAATCAATATTAAAATCGATCTGCCCTGTATAATCTCCTGCTATTTGCTCTAGCTCAATCAATGCTCAGAGTTGTATGTCATATGTGTAGGTATTTTTGTCTCCATTGGTATTGAGTACCACTCATTGAGTGGCTATGTTTTGATTACTCCCAATAGTCGATACTGAGTTCGTAAATGGGGCAGATTCATATCCAAATCCACTGCTTCCATCCCAATCTGGTATTGATTCAGAACCACTTTCGAGATCATTTCACATATTCATTGTGACATCAAATCAGGCTCATACTGTTCTGACAGTGACCGTTACGGTAGGAGAAAAAGTAGCAGATACATATCAGAGAGAACCCAGTGCTATTTCTGGAGTTGATATAATAAATTCAGGAATATCGATATAAAAATCTATGTTTTGAGTGACCGTATTTCCATTATTATCACTGAGAGTAAATCGGTACTGATATTTTCCAAAATCAAGCGTGTTGATGTTATAATTTGCAACCGTAGTATTGATCGTTCCAGAACTCAGATGTGTCCCAGCAATATCTGTTCACCATGCAGAAATCCCATCCCATTTATGGAGTGTTATATCTGCAGATGATGTATCTACTCCAGATCCGAGATCAGAGTAGTTGATATTGAAAGCATGGTTTCATCCTGGGAGAAGCGCTCCACTTAAAAAACTGGTGGTATCGATGCTCGGAGGAGTCACATCACTCACGTCGACGAAAAAGGTTTGTGTATCACAGAGACTATTACAGTGACTATCACAGGCAGAAATAACTACTTCATAAATCCCATTATTATCAGAATCTATTTGATTATTCGGATCTTTTCCAGATATAAAGTCTAGATCTCAGGTCGTCGAGTTGATGGTGAAATAAACCGCATCAGCTCAGCCAGTAATCGAATAGTTGATCGTATTTTCTTCCCAAAATTGCCCAGAATTTTCAGACATCGCTACACTGGCTACAACTTCATTGGTATGATTTCTATCGGCTGCTGGGCCATCTTCATCGGTAGTAGCAGGGAGTTCGGTGGTGGTGATCGTTCCACCATTATGTATTTGTGCGTAGGATCCGTTTCATCCATCTTCACCCAATTGTGATACCAGAGCTGTTTGAGGAGGATTTGAAAATGTATCAAAGAAACTAATAGGACTTCATCATGGTGTAACCGACCCAATACTATCGGTACTTCTGACAGCATCAAATTCGGTCCCATCGAGCAGTGTATAATGCCCCGGTTCAAAAGCCATATAATCAATATCTTCTGGTGCATGTGTACAGGTATCAAATGATCTCTGTAGTACCAGCCCCATCTGGGTGGTAGATGGTTCAGATCATCGGTCTCCATTATTTCCATTCACTCATGATACGAGCCACCCGGGATCGTTTTCGGTGGCAATGGTATGGATCACTGAAGGAGGAAGGGAAAAACTAGAGAGGAAATTGAGACTATCCGGAGTAGGAGCATTTGTTGCATTACAGGCAACAGCAGTAGTAGTATGACTCCCAGCTTCAAAAGTGAGTCCAGAATCGAGTACGTAGTTCCCAGCACTCATAATCATATAATCAATATCTGTAGAAATCGCTCCGATAGTTGAATTGTAATTGTCTACTTTTACTTCAAATCATGTTCCTGTTTTGTTTCGTACTCGTGGAGCTCGTTGTACTTCTGCATTCACGAGTTGTCGATGAGATACTACGGCTACGGGGTTACACATTTCATTATGATTGATTTCGAGCCAAGTATTTCCAGAGAGTGTGGTATGACCATATTCTCAGATAATATTATAGACTGTATCTGTCGCAGATATATCTGCGACATCAGTCACTCATGATCCTACACCGAGACTGTGTGTGGTAGATCCACTGTATGAGGTAATGATGGGTGCTTCATTCACTGATCCTGTTCCAATTAAGAGTGGACCGAGTGGATCGATCCAATCCACCTGTGCGGTGACGGTATTTGTATTTCCTGCAGCGTCTTGAAATTCAAAGGTGAATGTTCCATTGGAACTAAAAGTATAGCTGTCACTTCCTCCATTGTTGGTGATAGTGATAGCTTCTGATTCGTGTGTGAGCTGTGCAACAACGTCCCCATTCACGGTAATTTCTGGTGAATATGATATTCTGGCAATAGGAGGGATAGTATCGGGTCAGCATCCTGCGACATTGATGAACCATTTTTCTCATAGGTAACATTCAATATCTTGTTGATCGGTGGATGAAACAGCAGAGTCAAAATACAGTATCTCAGCAATACCACCATCGTAATAGCTATTATTTCTCCCTCCATTTTCACTCGTTGCTTCTGATCCATCTCATACAAATCCATATCGAGTGGCTCGACCAACTCCTATTTGACTCCCATTGGCTTCTCTGTCTTCACTGAGTTCTGTATTTCCATCAATCGTAATGATGGTATCATTGGTGAGGGTATTATCATATGATGCACAACTGACATGTAGATTGTTATCGTTAATTCCGACCCCGCTGACATACATATCCTGTATTCATCAAGCATTATAACTCATCCCAATACCATCTCATCGGTTATAAAAATTAAACCAATCACTTCGGTCAAAGTCTAAAAATGCCCAGTTCCCAGAGATCGACGTATTGGTATTAGGAGTTCGAAAAACACTACATACCAGTAAACCATCCAGGGGAGTAGCATTGGTATAGTTCAGATTTTCTAGATAGAGATAATCACTCGAACCATTAAAATTGACCTGATTATCACTGATGCTTGGCTGACTTCAACCGACTCACTGAAGTGCATGATAATTATTTCCTGATAGGTCATTCCAGGCTGATATATTTCAAGATGTTTCGGTGATACTCCCACTATTATTCGCATCGAGCCATAGAGTGAGTCAGGTGCTATAGGGTAGAGTCGGGACTTGTTTGTAAATAATCTCATCAGACACATAGGTGCTGCTACCGGCTCCATTTTCAAATTCACCGTATACAGTTTTGAGTCATAATCAAGTGGTGAGCGTCCATGCTATACTACCCGTATATGCTTGCCAAGGGGCACTGTCTCGTTCAGCTGGAGTATTTCAAAAACGCATTTGTGCCACTCCGAGTAGGTCTATATTGAGGGTAGCACCAGTATTGTAAATATAATTATTATCATCATTGATCGTAAAATTTCCCACGAGATTATCTCTATTGATGTAGGTGGAGTATGCTGTTTGAAGAGGAAAAAGTATGTGAAATACTATATGAAACAACATAAAAATAGCCAAGTATTTTTTGTACTGGAGTCAGAGCAGAAAATGTATTTTATTTTTATTTCCCATAATTACATTTATTGTTGTATCTATGGTATCATATTTGATGATTGGGATGCTATTTTTTAAGGAAAAGAGAGGAGTAAAAAGACTTTACAAGGGAGTGGTCGTATTTGTGGTATATTATATGGAATATATATAATAATTTTGTAGCTTTAAAAAAGTATTAAAATACAGTCCTGTGTTCCAGGACTGTATTTTAATACACATATAATTTTAGTCTCCATATCAATAACCATCAGTAGACCCTCATCATCAAAAATCAATATCATAGTCGCTCCAACTTTTATCACTATCATTATCACTACTACTATTTCTACTGCTACTGCTACTTCTATTACTATTACTATTATCGCTGTTATTTATTATATTACCTAATCCTCATGAAGAGACTTTGCACCACTCTGGTAGAGGTTGTTCCAGCTTTTTTTGAGGATAGGTTTCTAAATATACAAAATGTCCTAAACTTCCAAATAGTCCCAGCATAAAAACTCATAACATGATTTTTGGTAATATTTTTCGATACCTTGCATATTTACGATAACATAGGAACATGAAAAGAAATAAGATTATGAGACTGCTGGTATACCAAAAAAATCATTCATTATAGTAATACATATTGCATAATATGGTAGCAGCTGGTAAAACAATAAAATACATTATTATTGCCATAAATATACTTCATATATACCATCATAATAAGGATGAGGATGTCTTTTTTGGAGTGTTCAGTTCATTTACATATTCATCTTTTGTCGTAACTTCTAGCCATGCTTCTAAGAGTCTTGTATAATCTCAGATATTTAGGAGGGTTCTGAGTCTATTTTCTACTATCGCACGCAAGATTTTTATGGGGTATTTTTTCTTGAGTCATTTTCATGCCATGATTCGCAGTTTTTTCTCTTTTTCTGCAATGATGAGCAGGAGTCCATTATTTTGTTCTTTATTTCCAAATCAATTTTCATTAAAATACTCCATTCAAATTTTTTTGAGGGATCAATTTTCGAGTGAAGGAATAATAATAGTGATTATCTGTTCTCCTCATATGTCATAATGAACGTCAAATACATCTTCAATATTTTGTATTTTTTCATCTTCCATATCTAACACCCCTGCAAAATCATTGATATACCGAGATATTTTTCTATCTTTAGGTTCCATACAAATATTGTTATTTTTATATTCTCTAAATTATACATAAGATTCATCTGAAATACAATTTTCTTTGAAAAGAGAAGGGGTTTTGTGAAAATTGAGTTTGGTGGTAGATTCTAGAGATTTTTTTTGATAAATATTCATAAAAAATTATACTTTGATTTAATTATCATTTAATAAAACCGTATGAATAAATATATAGTTTTTATAATCATGCCCTTATTTACTTCTTGTTCTCTGCATATATATGATGGAGGGAATGAGAGTGAGAAGGACAATATAGATCAAAATATGCAACAGGAACACATACTTCCAAAAATAGAGATAGAAAAATGAGCAACAGAATGAAAAGAATTAACTTTCGAAAATAATGATAGTGTCAAAAAAGAATATTATATTGAGGAATGAAAAATATATTTAAAAGATTGAGCAGAGATGGTACATATAACAAAAGATATTGATGATATTTGAAAAAAATGTGATTTATGATGAACTTCGTATAGTGAAGCACTGAAAATATTATGATATAGTGATACTTATTTAGCTGCTTATATGTATCGTTGAGTGTGTGATGGTCCTGCAATCCATGAAGTATATT
>CAZFWS010000061.1:0-5335 GCA_964522625.1 uncultured Candidatus Peribacteria bacterium
AGGCTGGTAATAAAGGTGAGTGGCAGCATGAATGCTGAGAATATAGTGAGGAATGTGATGATATTTCCGGTTCGGATATCGATAATGGATTTAAAGGCATCCTCTATATTATCAGCATATTCCTCTAGGATACGAACATCTTTGATAATGTGATCGAGTTTGTCTTCGAGGTCTTCGAAATAGACTTCTATATCTCATTTAAAGAGTATATTGATTTTTTCCTCTATTTTTTTCAGTACAGAAACCTGTGGAAGAAACATGTGTTTGAGTACCACAATGTTTCGTTTTTTGGTCATGATCTGTTTTACGAGAGATGAAGTTATTTTTTCGAATACGATTTTTTCTATATCTCGGAGGTCTTTTTTGATATTATTATTAACCTTGAACATTTTTTCCAGCATAGTCTGGATGATTTCATAGAGAATATATCCTGAAGTGAGTTTAAAATCACCGATTTTTCGATGTTTGGTATTTTGATACTTTTTAAATACTTTATCTACTTGGCTAATAGAGTTTTTTTTCAGGGTGATGAGGAGATTTTTTTTGATAAATACATTAAACTCATTGATCTCATAACTCTGAGTACGAGAATTATATTTTGGAAAATGCATGACAATAAAGAGATACTTTGGATAGGTATCTATACGATCATGCTGATTTGATTCAACGCAGGCCTCTATATCTAATTCATGAAAACCATGACCTTGGAGAAATTCTATTGTCTCATCTGACTTCAATCCTGTTGCATCAAACCATTGTAGTTTTCCGATCTTGAGTTCTTGTTTCATAGATCATATATGATTATATTTTTAAAATAGCTTTTTCAATTTCTAGGCAGATATCTCTTTCTTCAGATCCAAGTAATTTTCCTGATTTCATTCTGCCATCTATTTGTACTAAGTCTTGATAGAGTAGAGCCAGTTTATGATATCAGATGCTATAGTTTTTTCCTGCTAAGAATGATCTGTTTCAGAGTTTGAGTACTTCTGTGATTTTAGCTGGAGGAAGCCCCTGAGTTTTAAGAAGTTGTATGTATACAATGGGTCTCAGATTTGCGAGTAGGTTATTATAAAAACCGTAAATATTGGTTTGCTCTAAAATAGTATGTATTTTTGTGAGTGCTGTATTTTTTTTGAGACTCATGATATCATCAATACACTGAAAAATACTTTCTTCTAGTTCCGGCATGATATGAGTATGAATGTATTCTACTTCAATTCGATCATAGCTAATGAGAAGTTTGTCTATTTCCCCTATAATTTTTTCCAGATGATTTCATTTATATCGCATGATAGCTGTGATAGCATCAGCTGATATTTGATTGGAGTATTTTTTTTCTATGACATGGGCTATTTCCCCTGTTTCACTTATAGAACACTGTTTAATTGTAGCCTGCTTTGATATTTCCTTAAAAAACTTAGTTCGTTTATCGGGGTTTTCTACGCAGAGTGCTATGATATTGTTTTCTGGTATATGACTGATATTTTGTAATATAGTATCCAGGAGTTTTTGATACGATTCTTTTTTCTCACTGGTATCTATATCTATAATAGTGAGCTTTTTTTCTGCTCAAAAACTGAGTGCCGTCATGGATTCTATTAGAAAATTAGCATCAGAATCACTCAGTGATTTGATGTGTGTCATGTTAAAATCCCCATGTTTTTCGACAAATTGTTTTTTCCATGCCGTGATTTGGGTATCTATCAGATAGCGAGAATTTCCAGTAAACAGATAGAGCATACTATATTTATGATAAAAATATTTGTTTGAGTGTGTTGCTTCATTTTTTTGCGATGAGTTCTTGTACTGATTGTATTGCAATTAAGGAATTTTTCAACTGAATCAGATCACGAGGAGTGGCTCTATTGAGTGCGAGTCGGTTGAGTATAGCATCTATGTTGGCTACAGATCAGAGTTTTTTTTGTATATTATCGAGAAGGGCTTTGTTTTTTATGAGTTCATCAATATAGCTCAGTCTTTTTTTGATGATATCAATATCCTGAAGTGGTTGAAGGATTTGTTGTTTTAAGTATTTTCAACCCATGGGAGTTTTTGTTTTATTCAGTACTCCATAGAGAGTCCCTACTGATGCTGATTTTGTGGTATAATTATAAACCAGATCAAGACTTTGAATGGTGGATTCATCCAGTCCCATAAAATGATGATTTTCTATATATGATAGATTCGTGAGAAAATCGAGATTTTCTTTTTGATTTCATGAAATATAATTGAGTAATTGAGCTGCAGCAATGATAGCATGAGTATGATTTTCAATTCAAAAACTGATTAAATTTTGTGTTCAGAAGTGATCTATAAGTACTCAGTATGCATTTTTAATAGTATCACAGTAATATATATTGAGGTTATATTTTTGAGATAATATATCTGAAAGAGTATCTTCCTGGTTTGATTCCAGGAGCTCTTTTGGTCCAATAACTTCTTTCGGAGCCATTTTATATATATATTCGCAGAGTCATTGTAGTGAGTTGTATTCGCTAGCCTCCCATTTATTTGATGTGATATCGAGACTACTGCATCCATATCATTTTTCTGAATAACTGAGAGATAATATTATATTTGCCTGAGCAGATGTATCATAGTTTTCTCCCTCAAGTTCAAGAGTTGCTGGAGTAACAACTCGAACTACTTCCCTTTTTACGATTCATTTTAATTTTGGATCTGAGACTTGTTCAGCAATGGCAACTTTATACCCTGCTTCAACAAGAAGTGGTAGGTATTTTTCTTTTGCATGATATGGTATACCGGCTAGTGGAGTCGGTTTTTCTGCATTTTTATTTCGCGTTGTAAGTGCTATTCAGAGTATTTTATGAGCAATAAGAGCATCATCATCAAAAAGTTCATAAAAATCTCACATACGAAAAAATAACAAGCTATCAGAATAGTTTTGTTTCATATCATAAAACTGTTGCATGGCTGGTGTTATAGTCATTTTGATCAGAGATTAAAACATAAATGTTTTTCGTGTTGCACGAGAGAATTTAGCCTGTTTTTCTATGTATCGAGAAATATTCAGGAGTATTCCTAAACCAATACAGAGTGATAACAGTGATGATCATCCATAACTAATAAATGGAAGAGTAATCCCTGTTAATGGAACAATATTGAGATTTACTCCTATATTAATACATGATTGGAGGAGTATCCAAGATGATATTCATAATGCAGTATAGCGAGCAAAGAGATCGCTCGTATGTATGGCAATAAAAAATCATCTATATCCAATAAATAGATAAATACATAAGAGTCAGAGTCCACCTATAAATCATAACTCTTCAACAACCACTGAAAAGATAAAATCTCATTGTACTTCTGGCAGATACCCAAATTTTTGAATTGATTTTCCAAATCATAGTCCAGTAAAACCTCCACTTCCTATCGCGATGAGAGCCTGCTCAGTTTGATAATTAATGGTCTTATTTTTTATAGCTTCTTTATTATCAGCTAAAAAGTTATCAATTCGCTGTGTAATATATCCAAGCGTATTTAAATTCTTCCCTGTTTGTTTATCATAATCACCGAGTGAATATACACTTCCTACCATTATTACCGCAAGTATTCCGGTGATGAGGATGTGTTTCATGTTGGCTCCAGCATAAAAAAACATGATGGCAGAAAGTGGTGCAATAACCATAATCGTTCAAAAATCTGGTTGTAATCCTACGAGAAACACACAGATTCATATAATGATAAGATAAGGAATAAATCCATCTGTCAGAGTGGATATGTATCACTTATATCGTTTAAAAAATGCAGCGAGATATATAATCAGTGTGAGTTTGAGAAACTCGGTTGGTTGAATGGTAAATGGTATCCCCGGTATACTAATCCATCACTTTGCTCCCCCGAGGGTGATTCATACAATCAGTACAAATATGAGCATTCATAGTACAGCTCCAAAAAAATATTTGGCATATTTTTCAAAAAAACTGTAGTGTATCTTTGCTACAATAGCAAGAGCAATGAGTGATATAAATATATGAGCTATATTTCGAAGCACATAGAAATAATTATAGGCTTCTGGGATTCGTCCAGCCTTTGCAATGAGATCAGTAACTCGAAATGATGAGTATACAGAAACCGAAGATATCATAATCATTCCAAAAATGATCAATATTACTACGGCAAAGAATAACGGGTAATCGACAGTTTTTTTCTGCATATATTATTGTGTAAGTGATCGGAATTCAGACTGAGCTTCTGGAAATAGAATAAATAAAACTCCTTTTATAAATGTAATTCCTATAAATATAATAATCGGAGTAAAATCTACAGGTCAGAGCGAAGTAGGAAGAATAGAACGAATTTTACCATAAAGTGGATCTATGATATGAGCTACAAAATCAGGCCTCCATTTGAGTCATACTAAAGAAAGCCAACTGAGTATGATATCGAATATAACGATATATGTAATCAGTTCTAAAAATATAAGAAGAGTAAATATGATAGTTATCATTTTTGTTGTTGTAAAAGAGTATTATATGAGTTTTCTGCTGCTTTTTCCTGAGCTTTTTTCTTACTGCTCCCGCTCCCTGTCTGAATCAGTTTGTTAGTTAAGTAAAGTCACACTATAAAGTTTTTGTTATGATCTGGTCCAGATTCTTCTTCTACGTTATAGGTAGGAGTGATATCAAATTCAGCTTGTGCATATTCTTGGACAATGGTTTTAAAGTCTTTGGTGAGATTATCCCGGAGAATATGAGTGATACTAGGATAGATATAAGTATCAATAAATCGAGTGACTTCTTGAAGGCCAGCGTCTAAATAAATTGCTCACATAAGTGCTTCCATTGTGTTGGCTAGAATATATTCATTATTTCTTCCTCATGATAGGTTTTCTCATTTTCAGAGAAAGAGATGATTTTGGATTCCTATTTTTGCCCCTATTTGTCAGAGATTTTTCCC
This sequence comes from uncultured Candidatus Peribacteria bacterium, assembly GCA_964522625.1. Classification (GTDB taxonomy): domain Bacteria; phylum Patescibacteriota; class Gracilibacteria; order BD1-5; family UBA6164; genus JAKVBB01. The sequence continues at coordinate 4,924 of CAZFWS010000061.1, forward strand.
ACGAACCAATGCACTTCGTAAATCCGTGAGTTCTCATTCAGGTTTTTCAGAAAATTCTCTATAGATATTATTGGTCACGACCAGCTCTAATACAGCGTCCCCTAAAAATTCCAATCGTTCGTTATGTTCCGGAGCAAAATCAGGACGTTCATTGACGATAGAACGATGGATAAATGCCAGTATATAAATAGATATATCACTATATTTTATACCAAGAGAATCTATAAAATCCCCTATTTTTTTCTGATATATTTCTGATGCAACGGCTTTTTCTTGAATAACCATTTTTATAATATTTCTACGAATAAAGTATTCGTGAAAAGATAATACTTAAAAATAAATTATCTTTATTTATATCTACTATTCTTTCACAGGTTTGAGTATACCGATAATGGAGGAAATGAAAAGAAAA
>CAZFWS010000062.1:0-5254 GCA_964522625.1 uncultured Candidatus Peribacteria bacterium
CAATTTATACGAGATGAAGTGGATATTCCTTATACATGGTGAATTGAAGTAGATCAAACAATGTTTCAAAATATTCTTACCCCTGGGGATCATGTCCTCCGAGCAGTGAGTACAGATGATGCTGGCTGAAGTAGTGAAGTAAGTATTGCTATAACGATTGAAGCAGATACGCTGGTAACATCAGCTCCTCCAGTAGTTCCAATATCAGAATCCACTCCTCCAAGTCCATCAGAAAATCCAGTAATATTAACGACACCAACAAACCTAAACCCAGATCTAGCACATATAACTTCAGGAGTAGCTCCTTTAGCGGTTCATTTTAATTCTCATGCTACAGATGATGATTTTCATAATCTCCACTATAGTTGGAATTTTGGAGATAGTTTAAGTGGAAATTGGGCGAGTAATGGCTTATCTAAAAACAGTGATACAGGACCATTAGCAGCGCATGTTTATGAAGAGCCAGGAACATATAATGCAACATTAACTACAACAGATCACCTTGGCAATCAGACCACAGAATCAATTACTATTGAAGTTACAGATCCAGATATTTATTACGCTGGTGATCATACTATTTGTGTATCAAATGATAATAGTTTTACAGATTGTCCTTCTGGTGCACAACAAATTACGATTTCTTCATCAGATGCGTTTCCTGAACTTTATGATTTAATGGTGAGTAATCGCAGAGTGTTATTAAAACGTGGTGATGAATGGAATATATCTAACAGAAATATAAAATCTAATATTTCAAATTTACATATTGGTGCATTTGGTACCTGTGCTAACGCTGATGCTCTGGGTATCTGTGCCAATGACCCTTTGATCCATAACGCTCAAACAGTGCCTACTAGGTCAACTTTTACATTTTGGACTGGCTCATCAAACATCACTGTAGAACATATGCGTATAACAGCAGTTTTAGGGGGAAGTGGTGGTTTTACTGCTACAGAAACATCAAATATGTTGATTCATAAAGTAAAGAGTAGTGTAGAAGGAATCGTTGTAGCCTCTGATGTCAACTACTTCTTTTTAAGTGATTCTGATATTTCTGGTGGAGGCTCTACAGCTTATACGTTTGGTAGGCATATGGCATTTATAGGGAATGATATTTATGATAATAATTCCTCGGGTGGACATGTTTTTAGGCTGCCTATAGCATATCGTTCTTTAATAACTCATAACAGATTCTCTGGGACCAATTCACAAAGCCAACATATTATTAAGTTACATGGACTACGTCCTGGTACACGTCAACAAATGATTGACCAAAATCGACTTGTTTATGATACAGAGTATGTACATATTGCGAACAATCTTTTCGGGAGAGGTAGCGGTCTAGCAGTTGCAATAGCTCCGCAAAATAACAGCTTTGTAGAACCGATTAGCAATATTATTTTTGAAAAAAATCTCTACGACTATACATATGGTTCTCCTGTAGTTAGTCCACAAGGAACACATTTAAGTGTTGAAGCAAGAAATGTAACAGTGAGAAATAATGTTTTTGATTCAGCAGGAGGTCCGGAAAATATTGGTCCTAGAATTATCGATATTAAAAATCTAGGTCCTTCCCCTGACCCTGAAAATATAAGAGTATATAATAATACATTTCATGCCTATCAAAAAAATTATGAATATAACTATATCTGAATTAGAATTTGTGATGTTTGTGAAGTAGAGGCTGTGAACAATTTTATTGTAATGCCTGCTGCTAATAACCCACAAGATACTGGTATTTTAAATTCAAGCAGCAACAGCCTTATACAATCTAATTCATATTTGAGTAATGGGAACTTTGTAGATGATAGTAGTCCATCTCCACGTTTTCGAAATTATATTCCAAATAGCGTATCGGAGGCTCTGAATAGTGGACAGTCTATAAATGGAGTAGCTTTAGATGATTTTACGGGTGCTCTGAGACCTATAGGTGAATATGATAGAGGTGCTTATGAACGATAGCATATCATAAGTATAGAAATATTTGCATTTATATTGATACTACATATACTGCATACTATAGAGAACGGGGATTTGGCAACAAATTCTCGTTTTACTTTAAAATAAATAATTATATATACCTATGCTTGATATTAAACAAATTGAAATGGCTGTCACTATGATAGCAAAAGAAAAGAAAATACCAGAACAAAAAATAACAGAAATCATAGAAGCAGCGTTAAAAACTGCCTATAAAAAAGACTATGGACACCGAGATGAAGAAGTGAATGTAAAACTTGATTTTGAAAATGAAACGATCGAAATATCTGTGGAAAAAACAGTAGTAAAAGAAGTAGAAAATGAATATACAGAGATCAGCATGGAAGAGGCAGAAGGATTTGATGAATGAGATGTTATCGAACTCGATGTAACAGACGAAGTCATGAATGAAGAAAATGCAGAAGCCTTTGGTCGAATTGCTTCTCAAGCAGCACGTCAGGTTATTATTCAAAAAATATCAGACTCAGAAAAAGAAAAAATCTATGATCTCTTTGAAGGTCGAGAAGGAGAAGTAGTGAATATGAAGGTTGAAATGGTGGAATGAGGAAAAGTTATTTTTGATTATAATGGAAACCAAGTAGTGCTTCCAAAATCAGAACAATCGAGTAAAGATGTTTATACAGCAGGACTCAGATTTCCACTCTATATTGCTGAAGTCTCAAAAAGTGAAACAGGAGCCCCAAAAGTAGTGCTTTCTAGAAAGCGTGCTGAACTGGTATCTGCACTTTTTGCAGACCAGGTTTCAGAAATCGATGAAGGAGTGATTACTATTGATAATATTGTTCGACAACCAGGTGTAAAAACTAAAATTCTTGTTTCTACTACTTATGAAGAGATCGACCCAGTGGGAACATTTATTGGTCAAAAAGGAATGCGAGTAAAATCTATTATGGAAGATATCTGAGGAGAAAAAATAGATATTATACCAAATGGTGATCCTCATACCGTTCTGAAAAAAGCACTTTCTCCAGCAGAAGTTATTCGTGTCGAAGCAGATGAAGATGAACTGGAAGCAAATGTATATATCTTACCAAGTGAACGAGCAAAAGCAGTTGGTAAAAATGGTATTAATGTGAATCTTGCTTCTAAGCTCACCGGGTATAAAATATCTATTGTAGATATAGAAATGACAGAGGAAGAAACTAGCTCAGAATCAGAAGAAGGATAATTTTTAATCACACATTATGAAAGTACTCTTTTTAAAACATGTTTTGCATGTGGCAAAACAATGAGAAATTAAAGAAGTAAAATCAGGATATGCAGCCAATTGCTTGTTTCCACAATGACTCGCCGTTGAATTGACTCCAGAACAAGAAAAAAAACATAAAAATTCACTCAAAAAAGAGGACTCCAGACGACGAGAATTGATAGAAAATAGGCATCAGCTCTCAGAACAACTCCAATGAAAAAAACTTAATTTTACTCTCAAAACATGAACAAATGGACGTGTATTCTGATGAATTGGAGAAAAAGATATTATTGAGTGCGTAAAAAAAGAATTTCAAATAGAGCTTTCAAAAAAACACATTGATCTCCCAGATGGACATATTAAAAAACTCTGAGAGACTTTTATTTATATTACGCTCTGAAAAGATGCGATGGCAAAAATGACGGCTCATGTTGTATCCGAATAACTGTTATATATGTATTGTAGTATAGATCTTTGAGATAAACGATGTGGAATGGCTCTTCAGGTTGCTGGTGTGGTACTACCAAAAGCAGTAGTACCTCGAGTGGATGTTATCTCTGTGCTCAAAAAATATGTCAAAGAATACGGAATTACTCATATTATTATTGGTCTACCATATGATCTCCATGGTAAAAATATGCGACAGCTTGATAAAACAAAAACTTTTATCGATAAACTCCAAGATATTTTTCCGAACCAAAAGATCATTGGGCATGATGAACGATTTACCAGTTTTGAGGCAGAACAGGTGAGTAAAAAATTATCAAAACATGCAGAAAAACGTGATGATATTGCGGCAGTGCTGATCTTAGAATCATATTTAAAATATATTTCTTAACCATATAATATATGCCACTTTTATTTTGGTCGATAGTGTTAATGATATCTCTGACTCTCTTAGTGAAATCAGCAGATTTTTTTACTCAGTGAGCGGAAAATATAGGGAAGTATTTTGGTTTATCATCATTTATTATTGGTGCTACGATAGTTGCTATTGGATGATCTATGCCAGAGATTATTACCTCTATTATTGCCACGCTCGATGGGAAAACTTCATTTGCAGTAGATAATATTATCGGCTCTAATGTAGCGAATATACTGTTGATTGGTGGGGTTGCTGGTATAGCAGTAAAACAGCTCAAAGTAGATAAATCTTTAATTGATGTAGATCTGCCATTTTTCTTTTTTTCAACAGCTTTATTTGTGTATTTTATCCTTGATGGAGTCTTCACTCGTTGAGAATGAGTCATGACTCTGTTGTTTTTAGGTGTATTTATTGCCTATACTCTATCACTGAAACCAAAAAAAATAGAGCTCTTAAAAAAGAAACACTCTCTTTCTATGAGAGATTTTATGTATATTATAGGATGAATTATTGGGATATATTTTGGTGCCAAATACACCATTAGCTCAGTTTATACTCTCTCAGAAATACTCTCTATTCCTTCCTCTATTGTGACGATATTTGCGGTTGCCATTGGAACGTCTCTTCCAGAACTCATTATATCTGTTCAGGCTGCCAGAGCAGGGAAGCATGCTATTGCGCTCGGAAATATTTTTGGGTCGAATACTTTTAATGCACTGGCTGTTTCAGGGATACCAGCATTCATAGGAACACTCACCGTATCACCAACCGCAATACATATTGGGATTCCATTTTTAATGATTGCCACACTTGGATTTATATTTTCTACTCAAGATAATAAAATTCAACGATGGGAAGCTATAGCATTTATAGTTGTGTATATCGCATTTATTACAAAAATAGTACATATTATATAGCTCATTTTTGACATTATCTATGAAATATGATTAAATAGTTATAGATATTATATATTTATAACTATTTTTATATGAAAAAAATATGAATTATTCTTCTTGCTCTTATCTATATGAGTAGTTCAGTGTATGCAGCAATGGTTGAAAATGTTGATGTAGTAAATCATAGCCAAATGGATGTTTCTTTTTCTTCAGATGTATCATTTTCTGTGAATGAATCGTTAAGTGCTGATATTCAAGTTTTTAAAGATGTTGAAATATCATATGCCAATCGAGATACGGATG
>CAZFWS010000063.1:0-5224 GCA_964522625.1 uncultured Candidatus Peribacteria bacterium
TATACTGTATGACCAGAGATGCAACAGTATTTAGATATAACAGGGAAACAATCATTTCTCTCATCTCGTGCAGCAGGGAAGACTTTAGCTGAAGAAATAATTTCTCATCCTGATAAAAAATATTTTATTCTGGTGAAGGGAAGTCAAAACACTATTTTTACTGAGGAAGCAGTAAAAGAACTCCTCAAAAATCCTGATGATGCTTTAAAATTAGTTCGTCAGGATAATATGTGGATGGGAAAGAAAGAAACATTTTTTAGTGAAATTGAGAAAACCCTTGCCTAATACTCTATATTTCATATACTCAAAAATAGAGTGTTAAAAAATAATATACCAACATGCAAATAATATACCAAAAAACATCAACTGGCATCCTTGTTCCCGTTTGCTCTCTAGGATAGAGCAGTTTTTTGATATATTTTTTCAAAAGCTCTCTATATCGTAGAGAGCTTTTTTGACGACATTATTTTTAATACTTAATATATGATACATATGGGACCATGAATATAAATAAACTGAACGATACTGGGTATGAGCTATTATCAGATCTGTGAGTACAAAAACTGGTAGAATTATCTAAAGATCAAATAGATATAATCTTCTCACTTCAAGGCCAGATAACACGAGCTGATACTAACCAATGGAAAGTAAAAAATAAAAAGAAAGCACACGGAAAACTAAATCTTGATAAGCTCAAAATAACACTTGAGCAAAACAAATAATTTATAATATACACACCCATGATACAACTCTCAAAATTTCCAATAAAAACATTGAAAACACGACCAGTCGTGAGTGATAATGTTTCTACCAGCATACTTTTGCAGGCTGGTTTTATAAGACAAACTATGGCAGGAGTGTATAATTATACGACTCTTTGACTTCGCGTGCTTCGAAATATAGAAGATATTGTTCGAGAAGAAATGAATGCATATGGAGCCAGTGAGGTTCTAATGAGTGGACTTTCACCTATGGACGTATGGGAAAAAACAGGACGAGCAGATATTGAAGAATATTTTAAAGTACCAACCTATGGAGATAAAAACTATCGACTCAATCCAACACATGAAGAAATAGTTGTCCCACTGATGAAAGAATTTATCAATTCATATAAAGACGCAGAATGATGTGTCTACCAGATTCAAACAAAATATCGAAATGAAAAACGAGCCAAATCATGACTTCTACGAGGACGAGAATTTTTAATGAAAGATGCCTATAGTTTTCATATAGAGGATGAAAAATTTTCAGAGTACTATGAGGGAATGAAAGAAGTCTATATGAAGATTTTTAATAGACTGGGTATCGGAGCAGATACTCATATTACCTTGGCAGACGGGGGAGTCTTTACGGATAAATATTCGCATGAATTTCAGACAGTGCTTCCTATAGGTGAGGATGATATTTATATCTGTGACCATTGTGGTACTTCGCATAATAAAGAAGTGGTTGATTTAGAAGCTGGTTTTAGTTGTACATCATGTGGAAAATCAGAACATACGATCAAACAAGCATCAGAAGTAGGAAATATCTTTCCACTCGAAACCAAATTTTCAAAACCATTTGGAGTGACGATGATGGATGAAGCTAATACACAACGAGATGTCATCATGGGATGCTACGGTATCGGAGTATCGAGGCTGATGGGAGTCATAGCAGAGTACTGTATGACAGAGAAGGGAATTGCTTGGCCAGAAACAGTAGCTCCAGCAGATTATTATATCATTGTCATCGGGGAAGATAATCTTGAAGCAGCTCAAAAAATAGCAGAGCAACTCGAATCTGAATGAAAACAAGTCATACTGGATGATCGAATGGGACGAAAAGACGGATTTGGACAAAAGGCAGGAGACTGTGAACTGTTTGGGATACCAAACAGGATCGTCATATCTCCAAAAACTTTGGAGCAAGGAGGCTATGAACTCATGAAACGATGAGCGGAAAGTGAAATAATAAACATATAAAAAAATCCCCCAAAATCGGGGGATTTTTTTATATGTTCGTATGTAATTACGCTTCAACTATTTCAGCATCAGGAGCATTTTTTGCAACCGATTCGATACCATTTTCACAAGCAGAGTCAGAAGTGTATACTTCAGATTCACCAATGGCTTGTCCGTTTCCAGCTTTGAGGGTGAATTTACATCCAGTTGATGTTTCTTTTCGTTCAAACCGGCTATCTATTTGAGAGTTTTCTCGTACAGATTCGATACCATTTTCACATCCATCTTTTGAAGAGTATCCTTCAGAAGCAAGAATGATCTGTCCGTTTCCAGCTTTGAGTCGGAATCTAAATTCCCCAGCTTTATCCGTATATATTTCAAATTTTCCCATAGTTTTATTTGTTAATTTGTAAACATATATATTTTAACTATCATGATAAAAAATCAACTTTTATTTTTCTTTCTCGTCTATGTATGATTAAAATAATCTCATTCATTGATTCCTATAAACATTTTTCTCAGCCAATAGAAGAATTTCAAAAACGACTCTGAAAGACCGTTGAACTGATAAAAATAAAGCCCTCAAAACGAAAAAATCCTACAGAGGTGATATCTGACGAATCGAAACAACTCTGAGAAATACTCAAAAAAACAAAATGATATACAGTGCTCATGTATATTGATGCAAAACAACTCGACACCCATCAATTTACCCAATTGATCGAGCAAAAACAAGTGCAATATGCTGATATTGTTTTTATCATCTGATGAGCGTATGGAGTAGATAATTCTGTTGTAGAAAAAGTAGATATGAAAATATCCCTTTCACCCATGACTTTTCCACATGCACAAGCACTCATGGTGTTGTTAGAACAGATATATCGCGCGCAATGCATTAAAAAATGAAGTGGGTATCATCATGCATAATCTATGTGAAATCTGTGTGAAGAGTCTCGCTTTTTAAAATAATATATATATACTTCAAATATATATTATTTTTTAATATTTTTTCTATGAGTTATACATATATTTGCACTCTTATATGTGCATTGTTGATATTTTCTTCTCAAGCTTTTGCTGCAGTAGAAGACACCTCTATTATTACTGAATTGGAACAAGAAAAACTGGAAGAGATTAATGCAGAAGCATTAAACTTAAAATCATTCACTTCATGTGAAGATTTAGAAACAGTGACAAATAATTTTCTGAAAGACTATAAAACACAACCATATTATCGACGAGGGGGAGTATTTCTTGAGGATATGGTCGTGTCAGACTCTATTGCTACTTTGAGTGTTGAGTCTGCTGAACCCACTGCATCAGCAAAATCATCTCCTCAATCAAGATCAAGCAGTGATTTTTCAGGAACGAACGAACAAGTAGCGGGAGTTTCAGAATCTGAAATCATTAAAACAGATGGCGAATATATTTACTATATCGCAGATTATTATGAACAAGATTCTAAGGATACTAACTATCAAGATAGACAAAAAAAAGACATTTATATTCTCGAAGCAGAGTCTCTTTCTATTATAAAAAAGATTGCGCTCCCAAAACATTTTTGGGGAACAAAGATCTATTTACAATGAGATACACTGATTATTATTGCTACCGGACAACCAAAAGGAAAATTTCAAGCTCGGTACTGGGATAACAGCCAAAAAACATACACCATTATTTATGATGTAGCGAACCCTGCGCAGGCAGAGCTCAAAAAAGTATACATGAGTGAAGGAAGTTTTTCAAAATCTCGACTGATCGGTGATACTCTCTATGTTATCTCTCAAAAAGATATGTATTCATATTTATATAATATTCAGGAAGGAGATATCTCAGCGAGAGATCTGATTCCAAAAGGACTTGAAATCGTTGCAACAGAGGATACTGATGAACAAAATGTAGAAATCAATGGACAGAAAAAAGCCTATAATGTTACCGATGGATATGTAGCACAATGTAGTGATGTGGAGTATATTTTACCAGATTCAGATACGGATCTTGGATACCCATGAATGCATATGATTTCTACGATCGATATATCAGATATTTCCACACCATCAGATACGAAACTATTGTTTGGAAATATTAACGAAGTCTATATGAGCCTCGATAATCTTTATATTACCAGTCGTGTACATAAAACGGATGCATTTCGATGTGGACCAAATATGCGATGTATATCTCCGTGGTATTTTGGGGGAAGTAATCATACACTGATTCATAAACTCAATGTAGATGATGATCTATCATACCAAACGAGTGCACTGGTAAGTGGGAATCCATTAACCCAGTACTCTATGGATGAATATGAAGACCACTTTAGAATTCTGACTTCAACCAGCAGATGGAATAGTGAATGACAGGAGTCTCATACGGATCTTTATATTCTCGATGATGATTTAGATCTGGTTTCGAGTCTTCAAAATCTCTGAGAAGGAGAAGACTTTAAATCCAGTCGATATATCGGAGATAAACTGTTTCTCGTGACTTTTGAACAGATCGATCCACTCTTTGCTATCGATGTTGCTGATCCAAAAAATCCTGAAGTACTCGGAGAACTAAAAATCCCAGGATACTCTACCTATCTTCATCCATATGACGAGAATCACTTGATAGGACTTGGGTATGATACTGTAGAAAATAATTGGTGAGGTATTACAAATGGATGAGTAAAAGTAGATCTGTATAAAATTAACTACGACAAATCATGTGGAGATACTGGATTATCAGATGAAGAAAATAAAAAATGTGCATCAGGAGACTATAAATGAATTATCGTAGAACAACTCCAAACCTATACTATGGGTGAGCGATGAAGTTCTTCCGAAGCACTGAATAATCCACGAATGTTTGTGTATAATCCACAGGATAATTTACTTCTCCTTCCAGTCAATCTCTATAAAAATGATGCAACAGACACCTATAAAAAAATTGATTTCTTTAGTGGATTAATGGGAATAGATATTCAACCAACTGGAATCACAGAAAAATACAAAATAACTCATATTGATACTTCTGCTTTATCTGAAAAACGAGCTACAGAATGTTCAAAATATATTCCTTCAGACGAATGAGAACAATGTAAGGAACTCTTTGATGGTTCTACCTACTGTACTCAAAAACGAAATAGTTATGTCCCAAATTATTGTTATGCAGAAACCTCTCTTCAATCATACTTTGCTCAACGAAGTTGGAACTACAGTAACTACTTCATGAAACGAGCTCTTTGGATAGGGAATGATGTATTTGCTGTATCTGATAAATATATTACTTCTCATGAT
>CAZFWS010000064.1:0-5147 GCA_964522625.1 uncultured Candidatus Peribacteria bacterium
ACTATTGTAGTTTTTTGAGTATAAAAGTAAAATAAAAATCATCTTGAAAAAAAAATAAAAATACTTACTATTTCAGACGAATATTCTATTATACTAAGCCATAAAAAAACATGACACAACATTCTAAAGACGATATACAAAACGAAGATATCTTAGAAGATATCCAAGAAGAAATAGAGGCTCTTGAAGATACAGAAGGACAGATTGATGAAGATAAACTGGATGATGCTATTCATCCTGGTGATTCAGATCAAGTAGCGAAACTTAAAGATGCACTGGCACGAACTACTGCAGACCTAGAAAATTTTAAAAAACGAACCGAGCGAGATCGCTCAGACATGACCTTTTTTCTCAAATCAGATATCCTAAAAAAAGTTCTCCCACGAGTGGATGATATAGAACGAATGATTAAAAATACTCCGGAAGACATGCAATCAGGAGCACTTTTTGAATGACTCCAAGCACTCGATAAAGCACTCAAAAAAGATTTAGGCAACATGTGAGTCGAAGCATTTACATCTGTATGACAGTCAGTAGATCCAGAAAAGCATGATGTTATGACCCAAGCACCAGGTGCTGAAGGAATCATTATCGATGAATTTGAAACAGGGTATATGCTCGGGGAGAGAGTTCTCAGGCATGCAAAGGTTGTTTCAGGAGCTGGAGAGTAAAAAGTATTGACTTTTAATTAATATTATTTATATTTAATTTAATTTAATTAATTTTTACATGAATTATATATAAACATATGTCCAATGAAAATATTTGAGTACTTGTAGTTGAAGATGAAAAATTACATCAAACACGGATTTCTGCTGATATAGATACAAAATTTCGAGTGAGTCCTGAGGTTGCTGAAAACTTAATAGAAGCTATGGAATGAGTCGCAAAAATACTTGAGAAACATAATAAAATGATTATTTTCCTTGATGGTCAGTTTCCACAATCTAAAGAAATAGGTATAAATATGAGTGATCCATTTGTGTGCGCAGACCGTTTCTTAAAACATTTTGATAGTATTATGTGAGATTATATAAATAAAAAAGTGTTTTTTATTGTTAATTCATGAAATAGTGAATTTAATCAAAGAGTGATGCATGATATACAATTTAAACGAAGATTAGAAACGAGTGCATATGAAAATAATGAAATTCTAGCTTGCCCTGTTAAACAAAAATGAGATTTTTGAGAAGCATTTGAGTTATATAATATTCTTATAAGTTAAAAACTTGCATTTCCTAAAAAATACATATAATTGTCAAGTTTTAAAACTAAAACTCAATTATGAGACCTCTGTTGTGGGTAATTTCTGCCTTCATAGTATTATCATCTTTCTTGTTCGTTGAAGCATCAGCCAGTACTGATTTTTTATCTGATGTGGAAACACAGATCACTCCGGCATCTAGTAGTGCTAAAATTGTTAAATTACAAAACCTATTTACCTCTCTTGGACTGTATAATGGAGAGATAAACGGACAATACTCAAGTATCGAATGAAACCTGGTATCCTATCAAATTTCAGCATGAATTATAGAAAATGCTGATAGTTGGGGTGCTGGGTATTTTTGAAAAAAGACTCTTGAAGCACTGGAAACAGAATTTTGAGATACATTTATTAATGCACTGAATCTCATTGAAAAAGAAACACCAAAATTAGGAGAGCGAGACTTCGTTATTACAGCCTATTATTCACCACTCCCAGGACAATCAAGATATACCACAGGAAGCTATGCATGAGATATACGACTGAATGGAGGCTGAAAAATTACTGCATCAGGAAAAGGAGTCTTTCCAGGACTCTTAGCGGCACCACGAAACTATGATTATGGAACAAAGATATATTTTAAAGGTATCTGAGTATGAGTGGTCGAAGACCGATGATGAGCTATTGTAAATGCATGAGAACGAGGATATTCTGCAGATAGAATAGATATTTGGATGGGATATGGAGACGATGGATTGAATCGCGCACTCAAATGGTGAAAACGAACCGTGCAGTGAAAAATACTCGATGAATCAGCAACCGTATCTATCACATTTGACGAATCACCAGTAGAAAAATATTCTCACTTAAGAGCAGGACCAGAATCAAATATAGACGAAATCACTCAACTGCAAACTCTCCTCACAGAAGTAGAAGTATATAGTGGAGATATAGATGGAAAATATGAAAGTGTTGCTCGTTCGCTCGTAGAATACCAGATAAAAAATAATATCATATCAAGCAGTGATCATGACCATGCATGATACTTTGGATCACGAACCATTGGTCATTTACGTAAACAATACGGAGGTTGACTCTTTGCAGCATCCTGAGATGTATTATCGTATGATATTGCGATTTCCCAGAGTGATAAACAAAAAATATCACAGGTTCGAGATATACTCGATACACACATTAAAAAACAATCTCAAAACAATACTATTAAGAAAGAAAAACTCTATTCCGATCTACAAAAGAAACTTCAAAAAATTATAGATAAACAAAAAAATATTAAAAATAAGAATAGAATTAAATATCTGAAAGTTATATTAAAACAATAGGAAAATACATATAGTCAATATGTATTTTTATTTTGCCATTATTTTTATGGTATAATAAAAGCAATAAAAAATAAAAACAAAAATACATGCTACGGATTTTGATATTAATGACCACTTTTTTGAGTATATTCTCATTTTTTTGAGTAAATAAAGCTTGAGCGGAAGATCAATACTTTGTTGTAACAGCCTATTATTCACCACTTCCAGACCAAGAATACTATTTAAAATGAAACTATGAAGCAGAGATGCGACTGAATGGTCGAGGGATTGCAGGAGCTTCGTGAAAAGGAGTATTCGAATGAATGTTAGCAGCACCAAAAGATTATGCTTTTGGAACAAAAATATATCTAGAATGACTCGGAATTGGTTCTGTGGAAGACAGAGGATGAGCTATAGTAAATGCTGGAAATAGATGATATGAGCATGATAGAATAGATGTATGGATGGGATACGGAGATGAATGACTTGCGCGAGCACTCTACTGGGGAAAAAGAAAAGTAAAATGAGAATTTGCTCCAAGTAGTTCTCCCACTACTATTGATGTACATACTATTTCTGCACCAGATTATGCTTTAAAATGAGCACAAAAAGCAAATATAACTCAAAAAATAATCAAAAAACCAGTACAGAAGAAACAAGCATTTTTTGATATGCCACTCACTACAGCAGCATCAAAAAATGAATTTCAAAACATATTAAAAAAACTCGGTTATTATGATGGAGAAATAACAGATGATAATGAAGCTATTATTGATTTAGTATATCACTATCAAGTAGAAAAATGAATTCTCGATTCTCCCTATACTCCATGAGCTGGGTGGTTTGGTCCGACTACGCGAACGACACTGAAAAATGAATATGAACTATATCAAGTAGAAATAGCTCTTCAAAAAGAACGAGAAATATTAAAACAGAATTTAGAAAAATCATCTTATGAGCAAGCTGTAGATATGATGAGTATAATTGGACAACCAAAATTTTGAGATATTTCTCCACAAGTTCGAGCATTACAACAACAACTTGCTGAATTCGGATATTTTGAGCATAAGGATACGGCTATATTTGGAGAAAAAACCAAAGAGAGTATTCTCAGTTATCAGATTGAAAAAAATATCCTCAACTCAGCTGATGAAGTTTGAGCAGGAATATTTGGACCAAAGACTCGAGAACAACTGAAAAAAGATCTCCAACAAAAAATATTTACTACACTCGTTTCAGAGGAACCTAAGTTAGCAAACGCTCAAGATTCCTTGCAGAATATATAAAAAAACATAAAATAGAAAGTAATATATCTTTCTATTTTTTTATGTCCCAAACTATTCTTTCAGATGATTTTGAATCACTGAAACAATCTATTCTCGAAGGATGAGTCAAAAATATTCATGTTATCGCAGATTTTGATAGAACCCTAACAAAGAATTTTGTGAATGGAGTAGAGCGACCATCACTTATATCTGTTCTTAGAAGTGAAAATATTTTATGAGAGGAGTATGCAAAAAAAGCATATAATCTGTATAATACTTACAATCCAATCGAAATTGATCCAAATATAGCATTAGAAGAGAAAAAAAAGCAGATGACTATTTGGTGGTGAAAGCATCTTGATTTACTCATTGAATCATGACTCAATAAAACCCATATTCAAGAAACAGTAGATCATGGAATTATTCATTTGCGTGATGGTGTTCCTGAGTTTCTAGAATTTTTACATACCCACCATATTCCTCTGATTATTATGTCAGCCAATGGACTGGGTTGAGATTCTATTCGGATGTATCTGGAATCACAACAACTTATGTTTGATAATATTCATATTATTTCAAACACGCTTATCTGGTCGGATGATGGTATAGCTATTTGACGTGCTGAACCATTGATTCATACTTTTAATAAAGATGAAACAGTCCTCCAAGCATTTCCAGATATTTATATAGAAATAGCATCAAGAAAAAATGTTCTTCTTCTCGGAGATTCACTCGAAGATACTGGAATGTCAGATGGATTTGAATATGATAATATCATTAAAATAGGATTTCTGAATAAAAAAATCTCAGAATCTCTCCTAGCATATAGAGCATCTTATAATGTAGTACTCACAGATGACACTGATTTTAGCTTTATAAACGAACTCATATGCCCAATAGTATAGGAATAGTAATCGGTCGTATGCAGCCACCACATATAGGACACAAAAAACTCATAGACTCCGCACTGAAACGACATCCAGAAGCGATAGTATTTTTATGATGAAATGGTGAAATAGATAGTCAAAATCCATACAGTTTTGAGCAACGTGATGAATTTTTGCAGACAATCTATCCAGATAGTAATCTGATGATAGATTATTTGTATGATACTGAAACTGATAAGCAGTGGGTAGAAAACATAGGAATGCAACTCTTAAGACTTTGAATATATGATGCTATCACTTTTTATGCCGGTGATCTAGAAAATGATTCTGCTATTTCAGCTATAAAAAAATATGAATCTGAACTGGGTATACCAGAAGTATCATATTTTGAGATCAATCGGGATGGAGTGACGGTAGATATAGAGGGAGAAAATATTCCTGTATCAGCTACCAGAGTTCGAGAAGCAATAGG
>CAZFWS010000065.1:0-4977 GCA_964522625.1 uncultured Candidatus Peribacteria bacterium
CCTCTGAGATAACAATAACTACAGTCATATATGCAATTGAGAGAGTTCTTAAAAAAGAATCCATATCACGCATGGCCATATCATTTAGGAGCTTCTGAAATAGCATTATTCACCCCTGCTATAATCAGTGTTTTATCAGTCGTTCCTGCTAGAGAAATATCAAATATGTTTTTATAATTATCGACCCATAAAAGCGAAGCATTGGGATATTGCTTCGCTATATGTTGTGCTACCAGATTATCTGCATATTTTTTTTCTATATAGAGAATCATATGACCTTGGTTATAAAAAGCCCCCACCCTAACCCTCCCCCTAGTAAGGGGAGGGAATTTTATTCATCATGCTCCCCTCTCCTAGCAGGAGAGGGGTTGGGGGTGAGGTTATCAAAAGAAATTATCGTGAACTTCGTGATCTATTCCCTCCTTGTCCTCGGTATCCACCTTCTCTTCGTCCACCTCCTGATGATCTGTTTCATCCTCGGTATCCACCTCGGTGTCATCCTCCTCCTCCAGAGTTAGATTTTTGTTTTGCTTCGACAACCACTGGTTTTCGTGGGTTTTTTTGTTTAAATATTCCTAGAATCAATTCAGCATCACTTTCTGATACATTGATGAATGAAAATTCTCGAAGAACCTCAATTCGACCCACATCACCTATTTTTGTTTCTACTTCTCTTTCGAGGAATTGAATGAGCGTTCCAGGAGACATATTGTCATCTCGACCTTTGGCTACAAAGAGTCTTCGTTGACCGTTTCCAGCACCTGAGTTTCCGAGTGATTTAATGTCTTCTTTTACATCGGTATAGTGTTCTTCGTCAAATTGAGTGTTATATCCTTCTTTCAGTAGTGCTGATACTACTTCTTCTGGTGAACCAACTTCTAAGAGTTGTTTCGCAAAATCCAGATAGTATTTTCCTTCTTCTGAAGCGATCATTTCTTGTGTATTTGAGATCAATCGTTTCTTTTTAAACTCAATCACGTGTGATACGTCTGGAAGTTTTGCTATTTCAATTTTTTGTTTAATGAGTCGTTCTATGAACATAAGCATTCGACTATCTCTTCGTGAGACAAAACTAATAGCTTCCCCTTTATTCCCTGCTCGACCGGTTCGACCGATTCGGTGTGTGTAGGTTTCTGCATTATCTGGAAGTGAGTAGTTAACAACGTGTGTCAGATTATTCACATCTATACCTCGAGCAGCGACATCGGTTGCTACCAGAATAGTAATGGTTTTATTTTTAAATCGTGCGAGTGTTTTTTCTCGTCCTTTTTGTTCGATATCTCCATGAATTCCTTCTACTTTATATCCTCGACTCATAAGTCTTGCTGCTACATCATCAACGTCTGCTTTTGTTTTACAAAAGATGATTCCATAGAAATCAAATTCTACTTCGATCACTCGACACAGTGCTTCAAACTTATCTCGTTCGTTTACTTTATAACACATTTGTGTGATATTCTGGTTCGTTTTTTCTTCTCGTTTAATACTGACTGTATCGTGTTCTCCGATATATTTATGTACAATATCTTGGATAGATTTTGGCATAGTTGCAGAAAAGAGCAGTACTTTTTTCTGTTTTGGTGTGTGTTCAAGGATTTCTTCGATTTCTTCTTTAAACCCAATGTTCAGCATTTCATCTGCTTCATCAAGTACAAAGTAGGTAATGTTATCGAGTTTGAGGGTTCGTCGTTTAATCAGGTGGTCCTTCACTCGTCCTGGAGTTCCTACAACGATCTGTGGTCCTCTTCGAAGTCCTGAGAGTTCATCACGGATATTTTGTCCTCCATAAAGCAGTTGAATATTTACTCCTCCAGATGCAAATGATTTGATTTCTTCTGCTACTTGAATAGCGAGCTCTCGTGTTGGGGCGAGGATCATAGCCTGAATGTGTTTTGCATTTGGATCGAGTCGTTCGAGAATAGGTATCCCAAAACTGGCTGTTTTCCCGGTTCCTGTTTGAGCTTGTCCGATAATATCTTTATCTCCATTCAGAAGAAGTGGTATTACTCCAGCCTGTACTGGTGATGGGTGTTGGTATCCTTTTTTTTCTATAGATTTGAGCATTTTTTCAGACAGCCCAAGGTCTGCAAATGTTGTTTTGTTTTCCATGTATGGTAATTTTGGTAAGTAACCCATCCCCTCTCCGCTACGCTCCGAGGTACTTCCCTTATATAAGGGAAGAGATAATAGGTCTAATAAAATAATAATAAAAAAGAAGAACAAGCGAAATGATTCGAGTTCTTCTGTTGAGGGGCAGGCAAAGATATGCTGTCTGCATCGAGGCAAGAACTTCCAAAATTTTAGATATATGTATACGCGCTTGAGAGTTCTCTCAAACTCATATTTTTTTCGCAATATATCCGAGTTTTTGGAACTTCTTATTTTTTATGTGCTGGGAGTATATAGTAAATATTGACAATTGCAAGAAGAAATGAAAAAAGCCCTGACGCGTGAAGCGAACGAGGGCTTTTTAAAGTAAGTATTAAAACACTGTACAGATCGTACACGTACTAGATGACGACACTCTATTTGCATCGATAGTATCTACGAGCGCTTGAAATGTTTTTTCATCATGATTTTTATCATGTGCATTATAACAGTTTTCAGTTGGCAATCGCGCACTTATCTCTTTGTCATCAATTGTATAATACAAACGATTATTTTTATTTTGGAACTGTAATGCTGACGAGAGAGATACTAATATACCAGAGTGTTTTTGAGATCTTAAAAACATTTGATTCACTTGGTATTCATCATCATCAGGATGAGCATATACATATACCGGTAACATGGTTTTTACTAATTCTTGATTACAGTCTTCAAGTCGTACTATTTTATACTTCTTCTCCTGACAAAATTGAAAAAATTGAGTCCCTGTCGAACTATAACCAATAATAATAAAGCATAATTCTTTCATTTTTTTCCCCTTTTACTTCATTTGGATTTTTGTTTCATAGAACATATTATTTATAATTTTTTTATCGAAAAAGTCAATTAATCCTTTATTTTTTTATGATTATTTTTTTTAACCCATAAAATATATGCTATACTGTATACAAGATATATTATACAAAACATGAAACTAAAAAAACTTCTGCCATTTCCTATCAAATACTTTAAAAAAGACATCATCGCTGGGATGAGTGTGGCATTTATTTTGATTCCTCAATCGATGGCCTATGCCAGCTTGGCTGGACTCCCTATTTATGTTGGACTCTATACAGCTTGTATCCCGGTTATAGTAGCCGCACTGTTTGGTTCGAGTAAGCAAATGTCTACGGGACCAGTGACTATTGTTTCATTGATGACCGCTACAGCACTGGGGCCAATAGCCAGTGTAGATACACAGGGATATATCATCTATGCTTCCCTACTGGCTCTTTTTATCTGAATATTTTATATCATTCTGGGAATGATTAAAATGTGAATCCTGGTTGAATTTCTTTCTCATCCGGTGATTACCGGTTTTACTAATGCCATTGCAATTTTAACTCTGACTTCACAACTCCCAAAAATATTTGGTTTTTCGATAGAAAAATGAGGGAGTTATATCGACTTTCTCTCTGAGCTTCTCTCTTGAATCATTTCGGATACTCATTTGATGACGCTGGTATTTGGTATCGGTGCTATTGCTATTATGCTAGTATCTCGATATATTTCACCTCGAATTCCTCGCGTGCTAGTGACTCTCATTATCAGTATTATTGCGTCGTATCTGATCCGTTTTTCAGAGCTTGGATGAAGTATTATCGGACATATTCCTCAGTGACTTCCGAGTCTCTCTATACCATTTCTCACTCCAGAATTTGATGCTTTGAGTATGGGGCAGATCATAGATCTCATCATTTTTTCCGTAATTATATGACTGATTGGTTTTACAGAAAGTGTCAGTGTAGCCAAACTCGTTGCCACACAAACAAAACAAAAGGTTCGAGCGAATCGTGAACTCATAGGACAAGGACTAGCAAATATCAGTTCTGGATTCTTTGGAGGATATGCCGTAGCCGGTTCATTTTCTAAAACAGCTGTAAACTTACGGGCCTGAGCGAGAACCAGTCTATCATCTATTGTCACAGGATTACTCGTCTGTATAACACTGGTATTTTTTACCCCTTTTCTCTATCACCTCCCCAGCGCAACGCTCGCGGCTGTTATTATTGTATCGGTGACTGGTTTAATCAGAATCGCTCCACTCAAAAAATCATTTCAAATAGAGCCTCATGATGGAATCATAGGAGTCATTACCTTTCTCGCAACGCTCATTATGGCTCCAAATATAGAATGAGCCTTAGGGGTATGAATACTATTATCTCTTGGATTTTTTATCTATCGAACCATGAAGCCAAAGATCATGGAAGTCGCTCGATATAAAGATGGAATGTTCCGGCATATCGATACCTTTGGACTGAAAGGAAGTAAAAAAATCAGTGCTATCAAGTTTGATGGTGATCTGTATTTTGCTAATGCTGGATATTTTGAAGATCAGATTATGGAGATGGTATCACAAAAAGAAAAACTCAAATTTCTGATCATAGATCTGAGCTCCATGACCAATATGGATAGTTCTGGTTACGAAGTATTTGAAAAAATCATAGAACGATTTGAAAAGGTATGAATTCATATTTATCTCTCCAGTCTCAAAGTAGGTTTTATCGAAAAATTTACAGCTGTCTGATTCATGAAAAAATTCTGAAACGATCATATATTTAGTGATATTGAATCTGCGCTCCAGTATATCAAAGAACAACATGATGAGCGAAAAGAAGTCGAGAAACTGGATGAGTTCACACCCGATAAAAACAAAAAACCAGATCTAGAAAAAGATATTAAAAAAGCCGTAAAAGAAATAACAAAGTAATACAAAAAAGAAGAAATATATTATTATTTCTTCTTTTTATAATACCGTTTCTTTCCCACTGACTTTCGAGTCTTTTTTTTGTATTTTTCTGCTCCGTCTTCTTCAAAATTCGCATATCC
>CAZFWS010000066.1:0-4825 GCA_964522625.1 uncultured Candidatus Peribacteria bacterium
CAGTAACCAGATTTCCCCATTGGTCCTGTCCTCCGATCTGAAGGGTCACTCATTTATCTTGAAAGAGATGACAAAAGTCATACCCTTGCAGTAGCATATAAGAGAACTCGGTATAACTGATAGATTTTGAAGGATCTTCGATACGTTTTTTCACCATATCTTTACTCATCATCACGTTCACGGTGATGTGTTTTCCAATATCTCTGAGAAAATCTAGATATCCCATGCCAGCATAAAAATCCTTATTATTCACTGATTCATAGTGGAAATCATCTCCGGTAAAATCAGCAATATTTTTTAGAATAGTGTCCATCTGTGTCTGGATTTTTTGTTGATTTTCGTCCAGTGCTTCGAGTGAGAGAAAACTTCTCTCAGCATCTTTTCAACCCGGGTCTCCGATCATTCCTGTGGCTCATCCAGTGAGTGCTACATAGGTATTTCCTCGTCGCATCATATGAATCGCAACCATAAAACCAATAAAATTTCCTAGGTGAAGTGAGTCTGCTGTTGGATCAAATCCACAATAAAACTTCCCTGTTCATTCATCAAATTTACTAAAAATATCATCATGAGAGGTTTGATACAATAATCATCTACTTTCGAGTTCTTGTTTGAGTCCTTGCATTTGCGGTATAAAAAAATAATATGTTTCTGAAATACTATATTGAAAAAACCAAAAATATGAAACTTTTTGATAGAAAGCAGTGGGATGCAGAACAAGAAAAATGATGACACCAGTGTCTAGAGCTCAACGCTGATGAATGTCGTTTTTGTAATATTGAAAATGATGAAATAGCAGAGCTGATTATCTGGAAGTGAAAACATTGGTATATTTGCCATAATAAATACCCTATTCTATGATTAAAAAATCACCTCATGGTGATTCCCTATGAACATATACTCGATACCAAAGATATCTCTCCCGAAGCCTTTGCAGAGATGCCTCAAGTTGAAAGTTTTATGCGGGAAATATATGGTAAAGAAGATTATTTCTCATTTGTCAGACAAAGCATAGCAGGAAGAAGCCTGGCTCATATCCACTATCACTACCTGCCTGGGAAAATGTATTATGAAGCGTTGGAGGGAATGTTGAGTAAGCAGGGGTATTAAACCTTCACCACTCCATACCGCTCTTCAAACTGACCATATTTTACTCTATAATAGGTCAATATCCCAACCATGGCAGCATTATCCATACAATACACCAACTTACTTGGATGCGTAAATCGCATTCATTTTTTTTCAGCCAGTTCTGCAATAGTGTCTCGCAGAGTGGTGTTAGCACTGACTCATCATGCCAGCATAACATGTTCTGCTCCTTGTTGTTCAGCTGATTGGATGAGTTTATAGGCCAATACCTCGGTCACTGATTTTTGAAATTCGTAGGATATTTCTTGTTTATCGTGCAGGGTCAGTTCTCCATTCTGGGCTATTCGTTGATCTATTTCTCGTTTTACGGCACTTTTGAGTCCGGAAAAACTAAAATTACTTTCTTTTTTGACGAGCCATACCCGTGGAAATAGTCCCCCCTCCAACTCCCCCCTAGCAGGGGGAGGGCTATATTGGTCTGCCATTTTTGAGATAATCGGTCATCCTGGATAGCCAAGTCACATCATTTTTGCCACTTTATCAAAGGCTTCTCAACCAGCATCATCCTGAGAACTTCAGAGTTTCTGCATATCCCACATATTTGATAGAGAATATATATCATTGTGTCATCCTGAAACCGTCAAACAGACCAGTGGAAACGATATATCTGCTTCATCTCGTTCCAGATAATTGGCAAAAATATGTGCCTGAATATGATCAATCGGAAGAATCGGAATATGATGCAATGTTGAGAGCGTCGATGCTACGGTAGTTCCTGTGAGCAGTGATGGCAGGAGTCATGGATTGGTCGTCACTCAGATATAGCCTATCTGATCCATCGTAGTATTTCATTTTTTGAGAACCCTATCCAAAACATCAAAAATAACATTCGCATGTTCGCGTGCCGCGACCTCTGGTACGACTCATCCGGTCTGGTTATGAATAGTGATTTGACTCTCTGTTTCCATAACAATCAATTGATCATCATCAAAAAGTGCTATCGAGGTATCATCACAACTGGTTTCAAAGGCAAGGATTTTCATAAGAGAAATCTAGGAAATATTCAACCCTATACTACAAAAAAAGATATAAAAAACAATCATTCCTGATAAAAATTTGATTTTAAGAGATGTTTGATATATAATTCAGTTAACTACATTAACTAAATTCAGTTAACTGTTTTAACTCAAATATATGAAACGAGATACAATACACACATATATCAATACAAACCCTGGAATATCCTCTGTAGATATAGCCAAACATTTTGGCATTTCCCGTATTGCAGTGTATAAGCACTTACAACTCCTATTAAAAGAGAAAAAAATACTTACCCGCGGACAAGGAAAATCTACCAGGTATTTCCCCATAGCACACTCGTCATACCAACTGCCTCCTGAGTTTTATAAAAATGTGTACCAACATATCAACGAAGAGTATGATGGTGTGTCAGAAACAGATATACACTCACTCATAGAGCATTTATGTAGCTATCTTAAAGCAGATGGAGAATGGAGATACGGCATAGATGCGTTTCGTGAAAGAATGATAAAAGAAAATCAGCAACAAATTCCCTCTGTTGCCTTATTACAACAACGACTCATAGATTTTTTACTCTGTTTTTTAGAAGAGGAAAGAAAAAGAAGAAAAAATGGTTTCTTTGATGGCACAAAAAGTCTAGAATATATTTTAAAAAGCTATAATATGCCTAGTGCTGTAGATAGATTATTATTTACTCAAATATCAACTCTCCCTCATTTTGGAAGAGTCAGAGGAGCCAATGAAATATATTGGGGAAAAAAAGACCAAAATGAAGCCCTCCTCACCGCAGGAATAGAAAGGGGAATTGATACTATTATACAATATATACAAAAGCATAATATTCACCTAGCTCTCTATACTCCTCCAACAGTAAAAAGAAAAGTACAATTTCGTGGAGTGCTCAAAAAGCTCCTCAAAGACAACAATATTGTTCTTCAAGAAATTGCTTCAACAAAGAAAAAATCCCAGCATCTCACTCTCAAACCACAAAAAGATACCAAAGGTTTAGACAGAATCATCAATGCTCGCTCCAGCATGATACTGCAAGATATGCGTGCATATATGCAGGTTCCTGAAATAGTGATATTTGATGATAACTTTACCACTGGAGCTACGGTCAATGCGATTGCAGAAATGATGCGGGAACAGGGATATACCAATACCATTACGGTTATTACACTCACAGGAAATTTTGAATATATTCCTGGAGTCACTGATGAAGGAGATATTTAGATTTTCTCTCGATTATTATTGAGCGAGCCCATTCATTATTATTTGGGTAGCCACAAGGGCTACCCCTACATGTATTATAAGTAAACACTATGAAACACCCTACCCTCCTCTATACCAACGAAGATGATCATGGATATACCAATCCATCATTTCATTATCTACTCGGTTTCCAGCCCAGCTCTGGATATATGTTGCTCACCAAAACAAAGCTGCATATTATTTTGAATCCACTGTATTTTGAGAAACTGAAACATATAGATACCAAACACATTCAAAAACGACTCGGAAAACAGGTGCATATACAAACGCACCTTCTCGATCAACCACTCGAACTGCTCCTCAAAAAAATAACCAAAACAAAAAATATTATCCTCGAGGATTCTATTCCACTCAATTTTTATCAAAAAATATCAGATATATATCAAGTCTCTTCTGGTCCAAATATTTTAGCAGAAAAAAGAAAAATCAAACATCATGACGAGATCAAAAATATCAAAACGGCCATTTCTATTATACAGCAGGTGTACAGAGATATAGAAACTCTGAATCATGCTGGAAAACTCTATAAAAAAACCGAACTCCAGATCAGACAATACATCATCCAGCAAATCTTTGCACATGGTGGAGAATGAGAATGATTTGAAGCTATTGTCGCATTTGGTCCGAACTCTGCTATTCCTCATCATACTTCAGGAGCTACTATTGTTGAAGAATGAGTGCTGCTTATAGATATGGGAGCATTATATCAATGATATTCCAGTGATTTTTCCCGAACACTCTGGGTCAAAAGACCAGGATTTTTTGGCACAAAAAAAATAGCACTCTCTGAAGAGTACAAAGAATTTTTATTAGTAAAATCTATTGTCGCGGAGGCACAGAAGCGATGAATCAAAACAGCAAAAAAATGAAAGAGCTTTTTTGAAGTTGATGCAGCTGCTCGTGACTATATAGTATCTCAAGGATACGGGGAATATTTTATACACTCGACTGGTCATGGGATTGGATTAGAGGTTCATGAAGAACCAAGAGTCTCTCCTAAAAATATAGATGAGATAATAGAAAAAAATATGGTATTTACGGTAGAGCCAGGGATATATTTGTCTGGAAAGTTTGGGGTGCGGATTGAGGATATAGTGATTATATAATTACACCCTCCCATAAAAATAACATTTCTCTCCTCCATTATAGAGCTTCCTCTTTTTATAATTATTCAGATTAATACAACTATCGAATTCTAGATAACTGGTAATCACTCCTCCTCCACAGTTGGGATGAATACGAAAGAATTTATCTATATTTTTATAGAGTGAATGAATATCATCAACCTCAAGTCGTTCTCCATACGGAGGATTGGATACCATTGTTCCAGCTGTTTCTGGTTGTTCGATAAAATCATAAAAATCTAGATGTTTAAATGTAATCGTATCTGCTACTCCAGCTCGATGCGCATTGTCCTTTGCTA
>CAZFWS010000067.1:0-4727 GCA_964522625.1 uncultured Candidatus Peribacteria bacterium
CTAGGAATCCTCATAGTAGGACTCATAATTTGTATTTACTCATTTGGAACTACCCCCTTACTTATAACACAAATATTTGCTATATTTGGATTTGTGGGACTTGGGCTGGGAATGAGTCAGTTAGTGAGGAAATAATTCTGATATATATTGAATATCATTTGGAATACTATGATTTTTAGTCCTTGCAACAGTTGCTCAAAAACTCTATTTATATAAAAGACGTAGAATTGAAAAATAAAAATATATTCTCGATATTAGTACTCTGAATTTCTGCATTTGGAGTTGGATGACTCAGCTACATCTATCAATTTATGATGCTGAAGTTTTTAGATACTACGAGTTTTGGAGACTTTGCGAGCTTAATATGAATCATAAATCTCCTGGCCGTTGTTACTACTGGTTTTGGATTATTTCTGGTAAAAGAATTTTCTAAAAGTAAAGATGTGCATCAAGATAACAGTATTATATATATTTCTATTAAATATGGACTCATTGTAAGTAGTATTTTGTTTGCGATTTATATTTTATTTTCATGAATATTATGAAGCTACCTTAATATTGATAGTATTTATCTTGTTATTATTGCTGGATCATGAATACTCTTGAGTTTTACAGCCCTCTATCAAAACTCTTATTATCAAGCTCGTAAGTATTTTTCATTTTTATCCTTTTTACAATTCTTAAATCCTGTACTCAGGATACTCTTATGATGAATATTTATCTGGATGTGATATGGAGTAATGGGTTGAATACTTGGTTTTATACTTCCTTTT
Organism: uncultured Candidatus Peribacteria bacterium; assembly: GCA_964522625.1. Classification (GTDB taxonomy): domain Bacteria; phylum Patescibacteriota; class Gracilibacteria; order BD1-5; family UBA6164; genus JAKVBB01. The sequence continues at coordinate 774 of CAZFWS010000067.1, forward strand.
TATATATTGTTTTTTATCAGATTTTTTCATATTAAAGCTCTTCAAAAATCAGAAAGCAATAAAAAAATCATACAAACAAAAGAGCTAGAAGAAAATATAGTAAAAGATTTCCTCTCACAAAAAAAGCAAATATTTCAGTTCCTGATAACTTCTATTATCATGGCACTTCTCATGAATATAGATATTTTGATTATCAAAAATATGTTTGATTGAGAAACAGCAGGATACTATGCAGCTGTTTCCGTACTGGCAAAATTCTTAGTTTTTCTATGACTGAGTGTAGAGACAGTGTATTATCCTCAACTCGTAAAAGAAAAAATATTCCCAACGAAAAAGATACTCCAAATATCTTGATACTATGCACTCCTCACACTTGGAGCTCTATGATTTTTTTATCTATTTGGAGAAATAGTACTCAGCTTATTTAAAGAGTGATTACAAGACTATATCGTACTCATATATCCTCTATTAATATTTGGTTGATTATTAGGATATACCAGTATCATAGTGAAGACGCTAATAGCATTTGAGTATTACCTCGTAAACTACTTACTCTGATGAGTTATTATTGCTTTGGTTGTGAGTATATATACTCTATGAAATAGTCCTGAATTTGTTACGATATTATTTGCTATATTTTGATTCGTATGACTCATAGCAAGTAGTATTTATATGTATTATATTCATCATAAAAACCTATGAACAAAAAAATAATGTACATCTATGGAATAATTATTGCACTGATAGTTCTTCCCATTATGAAACCATGATATATGTTTGCTCTCGATCATGTGATGAGTTTTCATGGTTGGATTCCAGAATTATGAAACAATATTTTTTGGGTGGGATATCTCTCTCAGATATTTGTATTTTTATGAATCCCTATTTGGGTGATGGAAAAACTATTGATTCTCATGACTTTTATAGCCCCAGCTGGGTGAATATATCTCCTGACTAAATCAATAAAAAATAACTATGCAATAACATTCGCAGGACTGCTCATATTATTTAATCCATTTTTATACGGACGTTTTTTAGATGGACAGATAAATATATATTTGAGCTATGCTCTCTATCCCCTCTTTTTCTATCTATTAAAAGTAAATCTAGAAAATAAAATCTCTATAAAAAATATAGCCTATATATCTGGTATATCTCTCTTACTCTGCTTGACAAGCTTACATAATGCTATTTTTATATGATGTATTTGAATAGTATTTTGACTCTACTATCTCAGTAAAAAGAATATAAAAAATATAATATTAGTAATGCTCTCTATCTGAGTAATAAATCTCAGCTGGTTTGTGCCATTTATACTATCAGATAATTCAAATTCAAGCACAGGACTCGTACATCAAATAGATAATTTTAATATAGATCATAGAAATGCATTTAAAACACTTTCTGGAGAGAAAAATCTCTATTTTAATACTCTATCTCTTAATGGATACTGGTGAGAAAATCAAAAACGTTTTGTAAATGATAGTTCACTAAATACAAAATCACATAGACTATTTGGAGTGCTGTTTATCATAATACTACTATGAATATATTATAGATATAAAACAAATAAACTATGACGATTTGAATATAGTTTACTCAGTCTCTGAATTATAAGTTATATATTTGCTCTAGGAATTTCTGAGAATAATATATTTTCCAGTATAAATCAGTGGATGTATAACTATTTTCCATTTTATAATGGTATGCGAGAACCTCATAAATGGAGTATGTTTTTAGTCATTATCTATGCTTATTTTGGAGCCTATGGTATAAAATATATCTATAAAAAAATAAAAAAATCTCCTCTAGAGAAATGGTTACAAAAACTGGTATTAATAATAATAGTAAGTCTGGTCTTTTGGTATACTCCTCGAATGATATTGGGTTGATATGGTCAAGTTTCTATACAAGATTACCCAAAGCAGTGGAAACAAGTACAAGATGAATTACTTATAGAAAATGATAATTTTGATAATAATAACTGTGAATATAGTCTTAATTGAACATCATGAAACTGCTATAATAGTCTCGTCTTTCCATGGCATTCATATATGCATATAAACTTTACTAAAAAACTTACTCTCGGATCTATTACGCGATATCTTGGTGATAATATTCTTGGAGCAGACAATATAGAAATTTGAAGTTTATATACAGCCTCAAATAGATCAGAAAGTAAAATAATAGAAAAATATATTGGTCCAAACTGAGTTCTCAAAATAGAAGAAATACAAAGTGAAGATGTAACTTCTTTTATATGAGAAATTAAAAAACTATGAATTCAAAATATTATAGTATTACATGAAGTAGATTATGACTGGTATCAAAATATTTTAGAAATAGCAAAAGAAAATAATCTTCTTGAAATAAGAATACAAAACGATATGATAACTGTATATAATATAGTAGAAAAACAATGAAAATAAGTGTATTTGGAACATGATATGTTGGTCTGGTTACAGGAACATGTTTAGCAGAAGTTGGACATGAAGTCATGTGTGTAGATATAGATCAAAAAAAGATAGATGATTTGAAAGAATGAATTATCCCTATTTTTGAACCTGGACTCAAAGAATTAGTAATAAAAAATTTTAAAAATAATAGATTACATTTCACTACTGATGCAAAAAAAGCTATCAATTTTGCTACAGCTATTTTTAGTGCTGTTGGAACACCACCCGATGAAAACCATAGAGCTGATTTAAAATATGTAAAACAAGTGGCTGAGACTTTTTCTCAATATACCACTAATTACAAGGTATTGATTAACAAATCTACTGTTCCAGTATGAACATGAAACGAGGTAGAAAAAATCATTTCAGAGTCACTAGATGCAAATCTATTTAACATAGTTTCTAATCCAGAATTTTTACGAGAATGAACTGCAGTGAAAGATTTTATGGTGCCTGACAGAATCGTATGTGGAGTGAATAATGAAAGAGCTAAAAAAGTAATGGAAGAAATATATGCTCCATTTACCAGAAACTATTGTCCTATTATTTTTACTGATATCGCTTCAGCAGAAATTGCTAAATATGCTGCAAATTCTTTCTTAGCTACAAAGCTAAGCTTTATAAATGAGATAGCAAATTTTTCAGAAAAAACATGAGGAAATATAGGAGATATTACCAGAATACTCTGAAGTGATAAGAGAATAGGGAATAAATTTCTCCACGCATGAATAGGATATGGATGAAGCTGTTTCCCAAAAGATGTAGCTGCACTTATCGAAACTGGAAAAGATTTTGACTATGATTTTGAAATTATCAAAGCTACTGAATCTGTAAATAAAAAACAAAAAGTAAAAACAATCGAAAAACTTCAAAAACATATCAGTGACTTAAAGTGAAAAAAAATTACCCTTTGGTGACTTTCATATAAACCAAAAACTGATGATATTAGAGATGCTCCTAGTATAGATATTATTGAAAGATTATTAGAGCTTGGAGTACAAGAAATATCTTGCTATGATCCTGAGGCTATGACTCATATGAAAAATATTTTTAAAGAAAATACTCAGGTAAAATTTTATAAAGATTCTTATACATCACTTGATGATTCTAATGCTCTCATGATACTCACTGAATGGGATGAATTTAGATGAGCTGATATAGAAAAAATATCTGAAAAATTAAAAGAAAAGATAATAATAGACGGACGAAATATCTGGACTCAAGCAGATCTACAAAAAAAATGATTTATTTATGAAGCTATTTGATATTAATATGAAAACACTTCTCCTCACAGGTGGGACTGGATATATCGGTTCGCACAACGCAGTACTTTTTTTAGAAGCTGGATATAATGTCATTATTCTGGATAATCTTTCTAATTCTAGTGAAGATGTTGTAGGAAAAATTAAAGATATCACAGGGAAAACACCAAAGTTCTATAATGCAGATATTCGTAATAAATCAGATATAGAGAAAGTATTTTCAGAAAATAAAATCG
>CAZFWS010000068.1:0-4612 GCA_964522625.1 uncultured Candidatus Peribacteria bacterium
TTCAAAAAATTTGATATCATTCACAAACGCATTGCTAATAAAATGGAAGGTTGTTTGTGATCCAGATGTTTGGATATCAATATCTAAAATTCCCGTTGCTGTTTCAACTGATGCCATGTTATATGTGTATTCGAGATCTTTTCATTCGGTTGGGAGAAGCTGGAAAGCATTATGTAATTCAAAATAATGGTTTCCATGTTTTCCACTGTGTTCGATAGTTGCAAATTTTTCTCATTCTGTAAAAATATTTGTGACCCCTGATATTTTTACAGAACTTATGATAATGTCTGATTGTAAAAATGCAGAATCCAGATGAATTTCCTTGATACGATCAGATTTGAATACTATTTTTCCACTTAAAGGATCATCAGTTCCAAGTGAAAAATCAAATATGTTGCTTGACCCAAGAGTGATATTCATATTTATTTCCGAGTGAAATTCTTTGAGCATTTGTGTATATTCTTCATCACTACAAGTGGTTTCTCCAGGAAGTAGGCTCAGGAATGTATTGAGTGATTTGAAGCTATCGCAAGCATCTCGAGAGAGAGTCAATTGAAATGTATTTCCATTTTTTGCATAAGGAGTAAAAAATGATTTTTCAAAAAGTAGAGTATATGTTTCGATAAGTTTTTCTATATCAAATGCTGGTATCAGGTCATCATTTGTTATATTATTCCTCGCATCATGGTATAATACATATGAGTCAGAATTATTGATTTTTTCTAATATGCTGAGCATTTCACCGAATAGATATTCCGCATTTTCACCGATACTCAATTCATCCAAGCTGATATATGTGTTGGAGTCCTTTGTAATGATATCTATCATTCCGCTGATATGGGTCGATACCTTTGCAAAAATTGTTTGTATATTGATACCAACACTCAGGTCTCATATGATTTGACTATCAAAGCCTGATGAACGTGCTGTATAGTTGTTAAGACTGAAATCATATTCGGTGGTAGAGAACTGAGGAATATCCATATAAAATGATGCATGTATATCTCCTGTTTCTTCATAACTTTTTTCTGGTATGAGTGAATACATGACATCATTCATGCCTTCTATAAGATTATTTTGAACGCTAATGATTACATTTTCTACTTTGCTCACATCTTGTGATCGCAGTGATGCAGATTGTATGTTTTCAACAAATATGTTCAGGGCTGTATCTGCTAGGGCATCGAGAGCATCCCAAATACTCTCTTGTAAGTAGGCAATAATCGTTTGTAACGGTTCTGAGTTCGAGTTTATTTGTGAGAGTTTATGGTCTAATTTTTCTAATTTTTCTCTATCCTCTGCAATAGATGTGATAAAGGCATCTATTTGTTGAATATAGTTGTTTCATCATTTGATTTGACTCAGGTTATAGCGAGCATCATCAACATACCAGTTGGCAAAGCTGGGTGTGGGTATATTTGAACAGATGAGTATACAAAGTAATAGACTTGAAAGTATTTTTTGTCCCATATTTTTTTTTAAAAAGTAACACTTTGATAGTATTACTTTTTTAAGAGCAGTCAAATATAGAGAAATAATAATACAGATAGATAAGTTGCTTCGAAACTATGCAAAAATACATTCATTATTATTATGGCCATAAAACCAGTGAAAAAACTCGGTGATATAGAGTATAGTCGCATGAGAATAGTGATACACATAAAAACAAACAGTAAAAAATATATCATTCATCATTCTATCATTTGTTGTATAAACCAACTCTCTGGAATATAGTATTCTTCTATCTCTTTTGTAATGACTTCTGTATCAATAACCGAACGAAATGCTGGACCAGCCGTTGCGAGACCATGTCCAAATGGGGCTTCTAAAAATCGATCTACTCCGATTCACATTCGTTCAAAGTGACCGGTTGTAGAGGAGCTTCTGAGTACCACATGTTTTACTTTTTCTTGAAAGATATAACCAGTAATTCAGGTAACGATTAATCATCCGATGATTAGATATAAAAGTGCTTTTTTATGGTATTTGTATAGGGTTTTTAGGTTGAGTAATATTAATAACCCAGATCCAGTTATAATCCCAAGTAAAGCACTTCGTGAATAGGTGAGGAAGACAAGCCAAAGAATAAATAATAAGAAAAAACCAACATAAAACTCGGATTTCTTTTTTTGTAAATGTGTAAATAGACTCGCAAAAAGAATTAGAAAAAAACCCATACTATTCGGAGATTCCAGGATCCCAGAAAATCGTTTGATTCCAGAATTTTCCAAACCATGATAGTTTGGGACTCATCCATTATAGGTCCAATTACTGACATAATCAGTAAACCCAACATAGAGAAGAGTCTCTTCCCCGAGTCTAAATTTTATCAAAAATGATATGAATATACTCATGGTCATTGACCAAACCCCGAGTTGAAAAATCTGCTTGATATCAGCAGTGATGTATTTACCACCATGTCGATAGATCAAAAATACGATGAGAAATAAAAAATCATATCGACCTCCATAAAATATATGATCCAGTCAGAGTCATTGGTATAAGGTGATTCCGAGTCAATAGAATATATATGCTAAAATAGTAGCATCAAGAGTATCAATTTTTGGTATATCTTTTGCTTTTATATATTCATATATCAGACTGAAACCCAATATCATGACGACTCATTCTTTTATTCCCAGACCAAAATATGTGATACCCAGTTCAAATTCAAAAAATACTTTTATGAGGACATAAAAGGGCATCGTTATAACAAGAAATTTTGTCAGGAGAGTGAAGAGATTCATTTTTATATCTGAATGTATATTAAAATATTTATACAAATAAAGCAGCATTAATCAACTTTAATTTTAATTTTATATTCATAAATAACTACTCTATCCCTATACTATAGGGATAGAGTAGTTTATAACTATATTCTTTTATGATACACGTAAATAAAAGAGCATTTACTTTAGTAGAGCTGATAGTAGTTATTACTATTTTGGCTATTTTATGAACGATAGCTTTTATAAGTCTCCAAGAGTACCCAATTCTTTCTCGAAATGCAAAGCGGGTTTCTGATGTTCAAACGATTGAGCGTGGATTGAGTCTATTTCAGGTATCTCGATGAGTATATCCATCCCCGAGCGATGCCTTTACCGTAACATACAGTGGTTCTACTGCATGGGAGCAGTGATCATTTTGAGAGAGTACATTTACGAATATAGGGAATTTATCAAATATTCCTGTGGATCCACTGACTCAAAATGAATATTCATATTCTCTTACTCATACAAAACAAGAGTATCAGGTGTGAGCTATTTTAGAATGATGAACCTTTTTTTGATCTACTCCTTTAACATCTCAAACATATGCTGCTAATGCGAATGCATTAGTTGAGGGAACCTATAATGGTAAAATGATTAAGGTACAGACATGAACAGTGGATTATATTTTAGCGGTTCCAAGTATTTTAACATCAGAGATTTGAGATGTTACGATAGAAGAGATTATTGCTCGAGAGGCATTTGTGATGAATGGTTTTAGTAACCTCCCATGAACCTATTTAGAGGATAGTGCAAATGCGACTTCACGTTGATATAGTGGAACTGGATGATTTACCTATACTCCGAGCGATATAGCGATATATACTTGAGATACAGATGATTTATTAGATCTAGCACAGCGACAAATTTTAGCTGTAAATTTGCAATCTGCTTATGTATGAAGTGATCTGGAAACTATCGCATCATATGATCTCTTACTTGATTCACCATTAAATACAGTTTTTTCTTTGGTGACCAATGCTATTGCGTATAATGAGGGAGGGATACATGTTCCATGAATTTGACCAGCAGATATCATTTCAGATGGTGATGTTCTTCTTCCACCTGCTCCAGGTACTTTTCAAGTAGTATGGGATACTACTCAAACTGGAACATCATTACCAACTCAGCTTACTCTTCCTTTAGAATCATCATGAACCTATAATTTTGAGATTGATTGGTGAGATGGTACCACGGATACTATTACTGCTTGGAATCAGGCGGAAGTCACACATACCTATCCATCTCCTGGGACTTATACAACTAAAATAACCGGTACTATAGAGGGGTGGAATTTTAATGAAACATGAGATAAGGATAAAATAATGGAGATTCAAAACTGGGGATCATTGAGACCTGGTAATTCAGGACGTCACTTTTCTCTTGCTTCTAACCTCACTATTACGGCATCAGATATTTTAGATATGACAGGTGTAACAGGGCCTTATCATATGTTTGCTGGTACGAATATATCTGATGTTCCAAACATGGGGTTATGGGATATGTCGAGTGTAACAAATATGTGGTGAATGTTTTATAATGCTTCCTCTTTTAACGCGGATATTTGAGCATGGGATACTTCAAGTGTGACTACTTTGAGCTCAATGTTTAGTTGAGCAAGTTCATTTAGCCAGGATATAGGGGATTGGGATATTTCAAATGTGGTGAGTTTATCATTTACATTTAATGATGCAGAGTCATTTAATGGAGATATAAGTTTATGGGATACCTCAAGTGTTAGAACAATGGATCGAATGTTTGATGGAGCGACATCATTTAATCAGGATATATCAGCAGTACCATGAACCGGGATTTGGGATACCTCAAGTGTTACAAATATGTAT
>CAZFWS010000069.1:0-4571 GCA_964522625.1 uncultured Candidatus Peribacteria bacterium
ATACTCGAGACCAGTCTGATTAAAAAAGTACAACCCAAGTATAATATACTCATGAAAGATGATAAAAATCATCTCTATATAAAAATCACAGATGATGATTTTCCACAGCTCATCAAAACCAGAATCAAACGAAAAGGATGAGAATATTTTGGTCCATATATTCGCAGTTATCATGTAGAAAAAATTCTCAAATTCTTTAAAAAATACTTTGGTTACGGTATAGGAGATCATTATTTTTTCCAAAAAAAAGGATGATATAATCTAGATAAATACATTTTTAAAACACCTCAATCTGGTCAGACAGAACGTGAATCATATCTTAACGCGATAGAAAGTATGAAAAATATACTTAAATGAGATATATCAAAACTATCAAACAGTTTAAAAGAGCAAATGAATGCCTATGCGAAAAATCTGCAATTTGAAGAAGCACAGGAAATCAAAATCACACTCGAAGCACTTCAGTGACTCACTGCACAACAAATAGTGCGCGATTCAATAGAGGGGAATTATAACATTATTCATGAACTCGAAAAATACGATTCCTATTTTATTGGTATGATCCAACTCAGAAATGGGAAGATTATTGACGTGAAAAATTATGAAATACATACACATCTATGAGAAACCATGGACGAAGTACGAGAAAGTTTTATCGAACAACAAATAGCCGAATCTGAGCAAGATATTAAAATAAAATACCTGTTATCATCTGATCTTAAAACTGAAAACCAGATCATCCAGCAACACACTATAGAAATCCCCAAAATATGAGACAAAAAAGATATTCTAATGCTCTGCTATAAAAATATCTATGAATATGCTCAAAAAAAATACCTCGACAAACTTTCTACCAAAGGTTTTACGAAAAAAAATATGCTCTCTCTCCTCGAAATTCTCTGATATACGGCACAAAATAAAGATATTACTTTTGAATGTAATGATATCTCTCATCTATCATGAAACCATACTGTGGCCAGCCGAAGTGTGATTCAAAATGGAAAAATTGCCAAACAAAAATACAGAAAATTAAAGATAAAAACCCTTGAAGAACAAAAGATAGATGATTTTTGATCTATGAGTGAAGTCACCGAACGTCGCATCAAAGAAATACAAAAATCCGGAGAATACCCCGACCTGATTATCATCGATGGATGAAAATGACAACTCTCTAGCGTTGTAAGCATGTATCAACAATCAGATATACAGATGCCTCAAATAGTCTCTCTTGCTAAACGAGAAGAAGAATTATTCCTACCAGGTAGCTCTGAGCCTATCATCCTCAAAAAAGATACCCCTGAGCTCAGACTCATCCAAAAACTCCGAGATGAAGCTCATAGGTTTGCCATCACCTTTAATCGTGACAGTAGAAGCACTGCTCTGAAAAAAAATATCCTCGAATCTATACCTGGGATATGACCCAAAACTCGGAAAAAAATTATTGAAAAATACTGAAGCATAAAGGAACTTTCAAAAGTAAATAAAACCGAAGTAAAAGAATTTGTTGGAGCTCATATATATGAGATGTTAGAAAATCATGGAATAGTATAACTACTAACCCCCCTCTGTCCTTCGGATATCTCCCCCTTGTCAGGGGGAGAATTTTTCATTCATTTTTTCTTCCTTTTTTAAGGGAAGTGCCCTGAGTTTTAACGAGGAAATACCCTTGGGGTACTCCGAAACGGAGTGGAGGAGGATGAGTTATTATTTAAATATATTTTATTCATTACGTCAAGCTATACCAGAAAACATATTTTTGAAATGCCAATTATCTTGGTATGATAGGTGTATTATTATCTCTTAAGATTATACGAGAATATGAAAGATATATTTAAAAAATACTCCCGACATAAAAAAATCTCTTTTTTAATGATTGTTGGAGCGAGCATCATAAGTGCTTTTTCAATTAATATCCTTCTCGTAGATGGGACGCATTATGGACAACACCTCAAAGCAAATGTATTATGAGCTCAACAAACATCAGATAGAGCAGATATATACATAGAATGAAATAATACGGTGTGAAATATAGTGGCAGGAAATAACATGAATGATGTGACTTCTATTGGTCTGAGTTTGACCTATAATCCAGAAACAACTACTCTTGAAAATATATATGCTTCTGAAGGAGAACTCATCACTCTATCAGATCAAGCAGGTATATCTTCACTCGTTCTCAACTTCTCATCTCCAAGAAATATCATTGCTGGTGAAAAAATACTTTCATTCAGTAAAAAATCTGATGAAACCACTACAGTTAATCTCATCCAAACAAACTTTACCGATACAAGTGATACTCAATACCAGCTTTCTGCATCTGGTGATACTTGGTAATCCTCTCTTTTTATGTTTATTGATACGCATTGTCATCCCTATTCACACAAACAAAAAAACCTCCCAGAGGTTTTTTCAAATTTTAAAAAACTCTGATGACAGCATATGGTCAGCATTGGAACGAACCCTAAAACATCCCAAGCATCTATTGATTTAGCTCAGGCACATGATTTTATCTCTGCGAGTATTGGAATACATCCTTGTGATGTCACGGATAATGTTTGAGAAAACATGAATATCATAGAAAATATGCTGAAAAAAAATAGAGATACTATAGTAGCACTCTGAGAAACATGACTGGATTACTATCATAATGACTCTAATGAATTAAAAATCATTCAAAAGGCACATTTTAAAGCACATATAGAACTCGCAAAAAAATATCACCTACCTATCATCATACATAACAGAGACTCTAAAGCAGATGTATTTGAGATACTCAAGCAAACAGGGTTTCAAAACTTTATCTTCCACTGTTATAGTGAGGATTTAGAATATGCTGAACAACTCATAGAGCTCGCCCCAAATTGCAAAATCAGCTTCTCCGGAATTGTGACTTTTAAAAATGCTCCTGATACTCATGAAACAGCCAGCAAAATACCACTCAAAAATATTCTCGTAGAAACCGATGCTCCATACCTCACACCAGTTCCCTATCGAGGAAAAGAGGAAAATGAGCCTGGTTATACTCGCTATAATCTGGAGAAAATTATAGAACTCAGAAATGAACCTCGAGAACAGATCATAGCAACTATTTTTGAAAATTCGTGTGAAGTATTTGGATTAGATTTAGAATTGAATAAATAATTAGAATGGAAAATAAATGAGAACAAACATTTTTTGAAAAGATAAAACGGTTTTTTATTCCTATAGTAGAAAATAAATTTCAAACACTTCTTGCTATAATACACTACTGAGTAGATGCTATCATACCATTCACTTTTGTATTCTTTATTCGATCGATAACGAATGTGTTCGAAAATGAATGAATACATAGTTTTTATGAGGTACTTATAATTTTTGGATGAATTTTTATATCATTACAATTATTTTTCTTGCTTATACGAAAATGGTGATGGACAACTACATATAATTTTTATAATAAAAGTATTGAAAATACCTATATGAAAACTTTTGTTCTCATGGATAATAACAATTATGAGAAAGTATGAGTTTGAAAATCTATATCCATAATATCTAAATGAATACAAACATGGTCTCGACTCATCGATCATAGTAATCAAAAAGTTATATCACTTATCATTTCTCTTGTCATAACACTATACTTTATTTCAATAATAAATACGGTACTGGCATACATATTTATTATTATCATAATACTCGGACAAGTATTATGATTTTATATAAACTCTTTTATTATTATCGAAAGAAAAAAAAGAATTGAATATACCAATCTATGAGGAAAACAACTCAATAAAATCCTTATGTCCAAAATGGAAATACTCCAATCAAATAAGATTCAAAGAGAAATAGATATACAATGATATTTTCATAATAAATGTAGTGAGTGTAATAAAAAAATGGCTTTCCCTCTCGTACTTTTACTCTCATTAGGTCATATTACTACTTTTATACTGTTATTTATTACTTTTTGATATTTTTGACACCTCTATTTTGAAAAACAAATTAGTCTATGAGTACTTATGTGAACTTCAGGGGCTATCCTACTTATGCAAGGAGTATTCTCAGAAGCTTTGAGATTTTTAAAGGACTTTACGAAAGAATTTGCCCAAGTTCAAAATCTCTGGGACTTCTTCGACACTACCCCTGAAATTCAGGGCTATAATACCGGAGCAACATTCAAACACACATCATGAAATATAGAACTAAAAAATATTAGTTATTGATATAACTCTGAAAATCCTGTATTTAACAAACTCTCTCTCACGATCCCAGGCTCACAAGTCACCGCAATCGTCGGAGTTAGTGGAGGAGGAAAATCTACTCTTGTGAAGCTTATTTCTGGATACATTCGACCTGACAAATGAGATATTATTATAGATGGTCAAAAATTATCAAAAGTATCACTGAAGAGTTATTATCAAGATATTGGGTATCTCACCCAGGAACCAAGTGTATTTGATGGAACGATACTAGAAAATCTAACCTATGCTTTGGAATCCCCCCAACCCCCTTTGTTAAAGGGGGAGCAAAAGGAAAAAACAAGACAAGAACAAGAGGCAGGGCAACCACAAGGGTTGCCCCTACAGGATAAC
>CAZFWS010000070.1:0-4367 GCA_964522625.1 uncultured Candidatus Peribacteria bacterium
TTGCTTCTTAATTCTGAGGAGTACAACAAAAATTAGGAGAAAACTAGAATGAAGAAATTCATTTTTACAGCTATTATCTCAGTGTTTACATTGTTACCTATACATTCGTATGGTGCACAACAAGGCAATATTTATTATGTTGATAAATTCATAGAGCGTGCTCAGGCAGCAAGTAGTTTACTGCAATCTAAATACGGGAGCTAACTATTCATGTGGACCAACGGCATTATTATTTGTGGATAATTACTTTTTCATGGATATGTTTGGTCAACCTGCTAATTATGGTACAGACTTACTGTTAGCCGTGAGACAGATTGGTAAAGTATATAAAGATTTGAATAGGTCATACAATACCATTACTAATACAACCCAACTCAAAAATGTTGTAAAAAATAAATGGCAATGGGGCACTGCGGTAAAAGCGAGTGGAAATTCATCAATTTCTACCAATCTTTCTAGTATGGTACAGCGACTCAAACAAGATTATCCTGTAATACTTGCTTTGGAGTCTAACTATTATAATAATCCAATTCCAGGATATGCACATATTGTGGTTTTTTATAAATATGATGCGAATGCTAAAAAATTGTATTATTTTGATCCATATTATGGTGGAACTCATTCAGTACACTATAATGAAATTTCGAGTGCTATTCAAGGGAATTTACCATATCTCAGAATTGCACCATAATACATAACTGGATTTTTTTAAATAGGGGAGTATAATCTCCTCTATTTTTACTATTTTTTTAAATAATAATCATGTATAATTTTACTATTTTTTTCATTATTATATTGTTTATTGCATCTTGCTCACATCAAAAAGACACTTATGAGCAATGTATAGATACAGATATTTCTTTTTTTGAATTAGAAACAAAATCGTTTTATCAAATATGTAATTATAAAAATAAACTCTCCACTCTTATATTGAGAGATAATAGTATAAATATAGAATATTTTTACGAAATTTCTCAACAGGATAAGGAAGTAGGATATTATATCCTTCAAAATTTCAATGATTCAAAACTATCATTAGTACAGAAAATACAGATGTATGCAATACTTAAAAATATATATCTATATGATGATATTCAGATAGAGAGTTATATCTGAATTATAGACGATATATACAAGAATATTAGACTTCCTGTAGAGAGAATTATTTCAGCAGAAAATCTCTTGGTACAGATTTTTGAAGAATCTCAAGATACTATTGATGGAGTGCTGCCAGTAACCTGAGGTTTATCTGGTGGTGATATAGTATTTTTAAGTATTATCTTTAATTTAGAACCAGAAAGATTCACCTCTATAAACATAGTTGCTGATCTACAGGGTTGATATGATATTTTATCATCAGATGAAGCCAAAAAAAAATATATCATGATGTTGCAGAAGCTTTTAGTAGATGTTTCAAATACTCAATCAAAAACTATTTTATATGATTTTCTCCAAACAATTTATAGAGACAGGTAATTATTATGTGAACCAATTATAAAAAGTTTTTAACACTCGTTTGTTAAAAACTTTTTTTCTGTATTTTTTTAAAAATCCATGCATAATATTTATTTTTTAAAATGAGTTTGCTTACACATGCATACAAACATTATTTTTTAACAATGTGAGGAGTGTTTTTGCACACAAGTGTTCTAAAAATTGTAGCAAATTGTGGAAAAATATTTACAATGATTCTCATGAAAAAGATATCTTTTTACAGGTATCTTTTATTCATCTAAAATTATATGTTAACTCCCTAATGCAATATGGAATTCCAAGTGATTAAAAATAGAGAAGGAGAACTTATCCCGTTTGATATAACACGTATTGAACGTGCCATAGAAAAGGCAGCAGAATCAGTTGGAAGAAGTGATATGAGCTTTGTAGATGAACTCTTAGAACGAGTGGTGGATGAATTGTATGAATCTATTGGAAAAGATGATATTTGTGATGTAGAAATGATTCAAGATGCTGTTGAGCGAGAACTCATGGAATCAGGATATTTTGATGTTGCGAAACACTTTATTTTGTATCGAAATAGCAGAGCAAAACTTCGAGAAAAACGAAAAGAAAAACTCGAGAAAAAAATCGAAAACAAAGAGCTTAAAATCCTGAAATCAAATGGGAAAAAAGAAGATTTTGATATAGAAAAAGTAAAACAAGCTTATAAGCGAGTTTCATTTGGTCTCGCACGAGTGTGTCGATTCGAAGAACTCGAAACATCACTCAAAAAATACCTGGTTGAAGGAATGAAAACATCAGATATTCTTAATATGATGGTAAAATCAGCGATTGATTTAATCACCGTTGAAAATACTTCTTGGCAGTATATCGCAGGACGATTGACGACGATTGACCTGTATAAAGAGGCTTCAAAAAACAGGGACATGAATATCAAAAAAATCTATGATCCAAAAGAGTATAAAAAACTTTTTGATGAATACATAAAAAAAGAACTCTACTATAAAGATTTTTATAAATACTATTCTGAAGACGATATCTTAGAAGCAGGGAAACATCTGGAAAAAGATACTGATCTCAGTTACAACTATACGACGCTCTTGATGTATAAAAAGAGATACCTTCTTAACCCGAACAAGGTGATGAAAGAGCTGCCTCAAGAAATGTACATGAGTGTGGCATTGTTTCTAGCTATTCCAGAACCAAAAGACAAACGACTCGAAACAGCACTCAAAATTTATGAATACTGTTCAACGGGGAAAATCTCACTTCCAACTCCAACACTTTTAAATGCACGAACGAACTATCACCAACTCTCGAGTTGTTTTAAACTCAACGTAGATGATGATCTGAGAAGTATCTATCATAACGTAGAAAACATGGCTCAAATCTCAAAATTTGGTGGATGAATTGGGGTATATCTCGGACATATTCGAAGTAAATGAGGAACGATTCGAGGAGTATATGGAGCATCAGGATGAGTGAATCCCTGGATTAAGGTTATTAACGATACGGCTATTGCGGTAAATCAATTGGGAGCCCGGGCAGGAGCGATTTCTGTTACGCTTGATGTATGGCATCGAGATATCTATGATTTTCTGGATCTGCAAACAGAAACAGGAGATATCCGAAGAAAGGCATTTGATGTATTTCCAGCGATTTCTGTTCCAGATCTATTCATGAAACGAGCCGAAAACAATGAAGATTTTACTCTGTTTGATCCAAAAGAAATACGAGAACTCACGGGGCGAACACTTGAAGATACCTTTGGAGATGAATTTGAAAAATTCTATGTAGAATGTGAAAACAATCCAAAAATCAAACTTCGAGAGACCGTGAAGGCAAAAGATATCTTTAAAAAATTCATGAAGACGACGGTCGAAACAGGAATGCCATATGTATTCTATCGAGATACCGTAAATAAACTCAACCCAAATAAACATGCCGGGAACATTTACTCAACACAGCTCTGTGTTGAAATCTGTCAAAATACTTCTCCAGCAAAATTTGTTGAAGAAACACTCGAAGATGGAAAAATCGTGATTAAATATGATCCAGGTGATTCAGTAGTATGTAACTTGGCTTCTATCAATATGGCGAAAGTGAATACTGATGAAGAAATAGAACAGGTAACACCGATCGCGATGCGTGTATTAGATAATGTTATTGATCTGAATTTTTATCCTATTAAGGAAGCAGAAATCACTTCGAAAAAATATCGATCTGTAGGACTTGGTTTCCTTGGGCTAGCAGAACACTTAGCAACGAGTCAACTGAACTATGATACCGCAGAGGCTCGAGCCTATGTAGACACACTGATGGAAAAATTTGCTTATCAAACACTGAAATCATCAAACGAACTGGCAAAAGAAAAAGGAACCTATGATGTATACGAAGGATCTGAATGGTCAAAAGGAATTTTGATTGGAAAGGATGAAGCATGGTTCAAGGCTAACTCCGCGATGTCTGACAAATGGTCAGAGCTGATTAAAAATATTAAAAAAGACGGTATGCGATTTGCCTATCACTTGGCACCAGCTCCAAATACCTCTACAGCTTTGGTTCTCGGAACGACAGCATCGATTCTCCCAATCTATAAAAAATACTTTGTAGAAACGAATGCATTTGCTCCTACCGTTAATGTAGCACCAAATCTAAATGCAGAAAACTTCTGGTATTATAAAGAATATGTGAATCTAGATATGAATGATGTGATTGATATGGTATCAACGATCTACAAATGGGTGGATCAATCGATCTCATTTGAATGGATTGTAAACCCTGAAAAAGTTTCTCCTCAGGAAATGTACAATTACTATATAAAGTCCTGGAAACAAGGAATTAAGACCGTCTACTATGTACGTTCTATGTCACTCGAAGTGTCAGAGTGTACGAGTTGTAGTGGATAA
>CAZFWS010000071.1:0-4322 GCA_964522625.1 uncultured Candidatus Peribacteria bacterium
AAGTAAAGAGATAAATTTTTTACTAACATATATATACTATCATACTTATAAAAAGAGGGACAAAAAAATTACTTGACTATTCAATATTTTTCAATGATTTATTCTCAGTACAATAAAAAAGCTTCATTTATGCAAATGAAGCTTTTTTATTGTATATTGATTATGCTTTTGATTTAAACTGTAAGAATACAAATCCAAGAATCATAGCAATAATGAAGAGTAACATAAATTCTGTTGGTCCTGTATCTGGAAGTCTGGTTGGAGCAGGTTCAGATCATGCAGCTCCTGAAGTAAAAAGTACACATTCACTATGTTCTACTGCATCAGCATTTGGTACACCATTTGCATCTATATTATGAACTGAAATAGGATAGATTAACATACTAATATTCGTTCCTTCTGGTGCTGTATTTGTATCTAATTTATATGCGTATGCTAGTTTTGATTGCAGCCATGTAATAGATTCTCCTGCTGGGAGAACATATCCGAGATCATCTTCACTATAGAGTGCGTTAAATTCTTCTGGATATTCCCAAAAATCTTCTGCATCTGGAGTTTGAGACCATGAAGCATCTGCTCCTGCAAGATGAATCATTTCTGGAAAAAGTTGTGCTTCTTTGTATAATACTTGATCCGTAGCATTTTCATTAATCCATTCGTCTGATAGGAATCAAACATGATCTCATGCTGTTTTTGCTCCTCCAGTAAAACATTGACTACATGCATTTTGTGCAAATGCTGGATCAGTCGAACATTCTACTTCTTCTGCAGCATAGGCTGTATATGATGTCGTACCAATAAGAAAAGTTAGGAGCAAACTTGTAAATATTTTTTTGATCATAGCAGTCCAAAGATTAGTGTAATAATACCAACCATCTTATAAAAAAGACATCCCAAAGTCAAAGGATATCTTCATTCTTTTCTTTACTTTTTTAGAATTTTATTCACAAATAATTGTTGAAAGATCATAAAAAGCGTTGACATTCACCAGTATATACCCACCCCTGCTATCAGAGTAAATGTAAATACTGCCACCATAGCTGGCATACCATAAAGCATAAATTTATTAATCATATCTTGATCTGGCATCATAGCATTATAACTGGTATCATCTTTTTTCTTTTCGAGAACTACGGGTGTTTTTTTGTTTGCTGGATTATTTGCCAGTGAGAGCTTTACCTGAATAAACTGAATCAGTGCTACTACAAGAGCTAAAATAACTCCTGTCATTCATCCTGCCCCGAGTAAATCTACTCAAAAAAAGTTATATGAGATACTGCTAATATCATAGTCTGATAAAAAACTATATAAATGATAGGCATTTGATGGATCCTGAATTTGGAGAATGACATGATAGAGCACTAACAGAATAGGCATTTGAATGAGTAAAAATCCACATGATCCAATGGGATTCACTTTTTCTTTTTTATAGAGTTCCATCATCTTCAGTCCGAGTGTTTGGTTGTCTCATTTATATTTTTCTTGGATTTCTTTGATTTTTGGTTGTACTGCTTGAAGTTTCTTTTGAGACACCATCATTTTATGCTGTGGATAGAGCAATATGATACGAATAATAATCGTAATAAATATAATCCCCCAACCGAGTAATCCTCCAAAAGCTTTTGTGATACCTATAATCATGTTATAGATAGGATCATATAAAAGTCCTGTAAATATTTTTGCAAAAGTTCCTTTGTAGTTCACCTGAAATACCTCGAGATACTTTTTATCATTATAGTTGATCTCAAAAACATACTGTCCTGTTTTTAAAAATGATTCATATTCTGTAGCATAGCTCAGAGTATCTTCTTCTCCAGCAGCAACAGAAACATCCTGACACACCGTTGTATCTGAAAGAACTGATTCACCTAGTCTAGTAATAGACACCGTATCACAACTATTAAATATTACTGCTTCTGCAGTGTTATTTTTTATCGTGAGTCATACTTCTGCTGGGATGCTGTATTTAGAATCCGTAGCTTGAAACACCAGTTCTCATGAGAGATTTTTTTGGTCATCATTCGTAAATAAATTGATAATCAAAAATGTGAGGAGAACTATAATAAGAATATCGAGAAATTTTTTCATTTTTTTTAGATTATTTTTTTAAAGAGAAATTGAATATCTTGGTCAAAACTATCTATACTCTGAATGTCATTTTTATCAAGTTTTGTTTTCTTTTTTAGGACAAATACTGCATCCATATGCTTGGCCGCATCCAAGTATTTTGAACTGATATCATAGAATCTGCGACGAAAGAAGTTTCGCTGAACATTGGTTGGAATATTCTTCGCTCCTATGACCAATCAAAAACGAGAATGATCCAGTGTATTTGGAGTATAGTTGACGACAATATGATATGCAAAAAAGGGTTTTCCTTTACGCAAAACCCTTTTTACCTCTCGTTCTGTTAATCGATGTTTTTTTGATATCATAGATGGTTATCAAGATGCGAAAAAAAGAAAAAACTATTTTTTTCGTACAACGTAGTTTCCTTTTCCATCAAATGGAGTTTTTCGTGCCGTTCCACCAGCAACAATATGCATTTTTGGTTTCCCGTTGATTTCTTGGTATCGTTTTGGATAACTTACCGTTAAACTATGTCGTCCTTTTCTTCGTCTGTTTTTGAGTACATTTTTCCCTGCTGAACTCGCACTTCTTTTTAGAAATCCGTGTACTCTGAGTCTTTTTCTTTTCTTTAATTTCCCTAACATCTTTTTATAGTATATTGATAATAAATTTTTTAACCCCGGTATCTTATAGAGAATTGATAAAATGTCAAAAGAATTTTTCAATATTTTATGTCTCTTTTTTTACGCACTAATAGTCGTTCCTTCCTTTTGCCCAGAAACAGCTCTGAGTACGGCTCATTCTTCAAATAAACTCACCACTTTGAGTGTAAGATTGTTCTCTTTTGCCAGTGCGATAGAGGTATAATCCATGACTCTCAAATTATGTGTAATCACATCATCATAGGTCGCATGAGGAATAAATGTGGCATCTGGGTTTTTTACGGGGTCTTTATCATAGACTCCATCAACTTTTGTTGCCTTTATCATAAGATCTGCTTCGATTTCGAGTGCTCTGAGAACTCATGCAGTATCAGTCGTAAAGTATGGGTTTCAAATTCATCCACCAAATATGACTACTTTTTGTTCTGCAAAATCTCCGATGACTTTTTGTTTATTAAATCGCTCTACTACACCATCTATGGCAAATGAATTTACGACTCGCGAAGTCATACTCTTTTTTGCAAGTACATCACTGAGTGCTATAGCATTGATATTAATAGCGAGCATTCCCATATTATCTGCGTTACATCGATCGATAGAAAGTTTTTCTATCTCGGCTCAACGGATAAAGTTCCCAGCTCAGACTACTACTCCTACTTCAATATTGTTTTTAACAAGTTCAATAATAGTATCGGTCACTTGGTTCAGCATCTCATAGTCCAATCATGCTTCGTGTCCTCCAGCCAAGGCTTCCCCTGATATTTTTAATAGTACTCTCATAGTGCTTATTTTTGTAAAATTTCTATAAATAAATTATCCACGATATCGATGATCGGATACTCGGTATTTTTTTCTTTTAATTCAGTATTTTTTTCTTTAAGATAACTTAATTTATCCTCTAATTCTCCGGTTTCTGCTGTTTCTATTTCATAGATACCAACCAAGTTGTCTTGTGGAATAAAATACTGTTTTTGATAGATATATGCCTCATCCGTAAGTTTGAGAAAAAACAGACTGATTCCATTATCTTTTTGTATTTCCCGACAGGTATTCCACCAGTAATATCCCTCTGTATTTTCTGTTAAATAATCGGTAATATTTTCACAGGTGAGATCATCCGGAAGAGTGGTTTGACTAATTTCAAGCCCACGAATATCTGAATAACTGATACTACCAGAACTAATAGGTTGCGGTGTTCCATAATCGACCCCAACTGGGAAATCAGAAATATCCAAAGAGCTGATTTGCTCATCTGAAATTTGTTCCTGCATTTCTTCCTGATCTTGTATTTCATCCGGTATTACGGTCTCTTCTGGTACTCCCGTTTGTTCTGAAGCAGATTCATTTGTTTGTGCAGGTTTGTTATCAGTCACAACTGATTGTCAGAGTAACTGCTGTTTTGCTTCATCAATCGTTATTTTTTCTTCTCCAAAATACTGTCCAGCAAGATATGCTAGTGTCACTAAAATAAGGACAATAACAATATTCAGCAGTATCCCTGATGATGTCTTTTTTTTCTTTGGCATATGTGATGATATGGCTAGGAAATATATATTAAGAAGTGTAGTGTATTTTGTTTTTTTGTAAAGA